>JAAYWX010000013.1 GCA_012516225.1 Clostridiales bacterium | reverse complement strand
CCCTTGTGTCAAGGAACTATTTCGGAAAACCCGACTCCAAAATGAAAATAGTCGGAGTTACCGGAACAAACGGGAAGACAACGACGACCATGCTGCTTAAACATGTCATTGAGGACTGCACGGGAGAAAAGACGGGGCTGATAGGCACAAACCAGAATATGATCGGAGAAAAAGTTTTGCCAACGGAGCGTACCACCCCCGAATCCTATGAGCTTTACAAGCTCTTCAGGGAAATGGCTGATGAAGCCTGCAGTTATGTTGTTATGGAAGTGTCATCCCATTCGCTGGTGCTTGACAGGGTGGCTGGAGTTCGCTTTGAAGTTGGAGTTTTTACCAATCTTACACAGGATCATCTGGACTTCCACAAAACAATGGAGGAATATGCCGGGGCAAAGGCTTTGCTTTTTGAACGCTGTGAGAAAGCTGCCGTAAATATTGACGACGAATGGGGCGGGTATATATGCCAACGCGCCAAATGCCCGGTTTTCACCTATTCCGAAAAAAAGCTTGAAGCCGATTTAATAGCCAAAGATATAAGACTTTCTCCCACAAACGTAAAATTTTGCGCCCTCGCATTGAACACTCTCGAAAGGGTCAGCCTTGAAATACCGGGAAGGTTTTCGGTTTATAATGCAATGTCGGTTATATCGGCCGCTTTGCTTCTTGGCCTGCCGCTGAACAGAATCTGCGAATCACTGAAAACCGCCAAGGGAGTTAAGGGCAGAGTTGAAGTCGTTCCTACTCCGGAAGACTTCACTGTTCTTATCGACTATGCCCATACGCCTGACGCCCTTGAAAACGTAATAAAATCGATGAAAGAAGTTACACCGGGCAGAGTGGTTGTGGTATTTGGCTGCGGCGGCGACAGGGATAAGACGAAGCGCCCTGTTATGGGGGAAATTGCCTCTACACTTGCTGATTTCTGCATAATAACATCCGACAATCCCAGAACGGAAGTTCCATCCGATATAATCGCCGATATACTTTCTGGGGTAAAAGTTCCTAAAAGCCGCTACAAAGTTATTGAAGACAGAGCGGAAGCGATTGCCTATGCGATTGACAACCATATGGATGGCGATGTTATAATACTCGCCGGCAAGGGACATGAAACGTATCAGATAGTCGGTAAAACAAAATACCATATGGATGAACGCGAAATTGTCGCCGAACATTTGAAGAAAACAGGAAAAGCATAGGCTTTTGCAGGGACGGAGGAAATAAACCGATGACAGAAAAGCTCATTTTAGCTTTTGTAACAGCATTTTGCACCGCTGCGCTTGTGGGGAAGATACTTGTACCTTGGCTCAGAAGAATTAAGGCGGGGCAGGCAATAAAAGAAAACGGACCGAAGTGGCATATGTCAAAGTCCGGAACGCCGACAATGGGAGGCATTATATTCATTACAGCGGCAGTAGTAGCATGTTTAACTGCCGGGTTCTCCTGCATAGCACAGGGGGATTATGCGCACATTTTCGTTCTGGTTTTGTCCCTTGCATTTGGTGCAATCGGATTTCTTGATGATTATGAAAAACTGAAGAAAAAACAAAACCTTGGACTGACAGCAGGGAAAAAGTTTATGCTGCAGGTCGCGATGGCAGCACTGTTTGTGTTTTTACTCCGCCGTTTCGGCTATCTTACTCCCCACCTTTATATTCCGTTTTTCAACACAGACCCCATCCCCATGTCGGAATGGCTTTATTTCGCGTTTGTGATTTTTGTGATAGTCGCGACCGTAAATGCGGTGAACCTTACAGACGGAGTAGACGGACTTGCGACGGGAACGTCGCTTCCCGTATTTCTGTTTTATACGGTGGTAGCTTCAGTATGGGGAGAAAGGTTCCTTTCACTCGGGATTTTTTCCTCCGCACTTTTGGGTGGGCTTTTAGGGTTTTTAATTTACAACTACAATCCGGCAAAAGTTTTTATGGGCGATACGGGCTCGCTGTTTCTGGGGGGAGCCGTTGCAGGAATGGCAATAGCGCTTGATATGCCGTTAATACTCATAACAATAGGGATTCTGTTTATTCTTGAAGTGCTTTCCGATATAATTCAGGTCGGATATTTCAAATTAAGCCATGGCAAAAGGGTATTTAAAATGGCACCATTTCATCATCATCTTGAAATGGGCGGATGGACTGGCAAAAAATGGACTGAAAAAGAGCTGTTTGCCCTTTTTACCGGAATATCCGCACTATTTGCGTTCATATCATTTTTCGGAGTGTACGGCAGATACGGAGCGTGAGTTTTACATATCGTGCTCCGCTGAAAGAAGGGAGGCTTGGCAGTGCAGACAATAAAGACGGCGGCGGTCAAAGACCACAGTATGGATTTAAGCATTTCCCGTGGACCTGTGGACATACCGTTTTTGCTTTTGACGCTTCTGCTTCTTTCCATAGGCGTAATAATGGTGCTTTCAGCAAGTTATGCAAGTGCTTATTATGATCTTCACAAGGAAACGGGAGGCAATGCTACATATTATTTTGCAAGACAGCTTGTATTTGCAATTGCCGGTGTTGCGGTGATGCTTTTGGCCTCGCGCTTTCCTCTTACGTTCTACCGCAGGCTTTCATTTTTTGTGCTTTTGGTTTCGATAGCTCTTTTAATGGCGGTGCTTGTTGTCGGAACAAAGGTTAACGGCGCACGCCGGTGGATAGTTATAGGAGGACAGAGCATACAGCCTTCGGAAATAGCAAAAATCGCTGTAATACTCTATTTTTCAACCCTTGTCTGCCGGTATAAAAACCTTATGGGAACTTTTAAATACGGAGTTTTGCCCTTTGCCGTCATTCTTGCCGTAATTGTCGGGCTTCTGTTTATGGAGCCGCATCTTTCGGCATCCATAATCATAATAACCATAGGCGCAATTATGATGTTTATAGGCGGCGCGAGGCTCTTTTGGTTTGTGGGGGGGCTTATAGGCGTCAGCGGACTGTTCGTAGTCGCAGTTACAATCCTGCAGTATTCTTCGGAGAGAATTTCGGCTTGGCGTGATCCGTTTGCCGATACAGGAGATACAGGATACCAGATAGTTCAGTCTTTGTACGCAATCGGCAGCGGAGGACTTTTCGGACTCGGGCTTGGTCAGAGCCGCCAGAAATACCTCTATCTTCCTGAAGAACACAATGACTTTATTTTTTCAGTTATCTGCGAAGAATTGGGATTTATAGGAGCGGTTTTGATACTGATATTGTTTGCGCTGCTTATAGTACGCGGATATTGGATTGCGCTCCATTCGAGGGACAGATACGGTTTTCTCGTATGTACTGGTATAACTTCGCTTTTGGCAATTCAAGTTATTTTAAACGTTGCCGTTTGCACAAACCTTATTCCTTGTACGGGAATTTCACTTCCGTTTTTTAGCTACGGAGGTTCCGCGCTTTTGATGCAGCTTGCGGAAATGGGGATAATCCTCAGTGTTTCGCGCGACATACCGGAGAAAAAGACTGTCAAAAAGCGAAAGCGTTCTGAAAAATGAAGAAACGGTTCGGTTTATGTGAAACGGATTGGAGATGAAAAAGCTGTTATGAAATTTCTGTTTACTTGCGGCGGTACCGCGGGACATATCAATCCGGCGCTCGGAGTTGCTCAGAGGCTGAAAGAACTAATGCCCGACTGCGAAATTCTATTTGTGGGCGCGGACGGGCATATGGAAACCGAACTTGTTCCGAGGGAAGGGTTTTCGATTAAGACAGTTACGATCACAAACATCAGCAGAAGCATGAGCGTGGAAGGGCTTAAACACAACGCAAAGACGGTTAAAAACGTTGTGTCCTCTTTAGGACAGGCAAAAAATATAATCCGGAATTTCAATCCGGATGTCGTTATAGGAACGGGAGGCTATGTCTGTTACCCTGTTCTCAAAGCGGCGCATTCTTTAAAGATACCGACTGTAATCCATGAGAGCAACGCGGTGCCGGGGCTGACGACGAAAATGCTTGCTGGAGCGGCGGACAGGATACTTGTCGGCTTTGAGGAAAGCGGAGAGTATTATAAGCACAAGGACAGAGTGATTGTTACGGGTACTCCGGTCAGACAGGAATTTCTGAATACGGATAAAAAGAGCGCAAGAAAAAAATTGGGGCTTGATCTGGACAAACCGCTTGTTGTTTCCGTCTGGGGATCGCTCGGCGCGGCATTTATGAATGAAACAATGGTCGGGTTTATTG
>JAAYWX010000148.1 GCA_012516225.1 Clostridiales bacterium | reverse complement strand
TTCCTGTCCGTAACCTCAACAGGAACCAGTGCCATGCTTACGAGATTGCCGCTGTTGTCTGTTCCTACCGTTACGGAACCTTTAATGCTTATGGTGACATATGCGTTTATGCTGTTTTGTGTGCCGTCGGCAAAGGCGCCCGCAGGCAGCAGCGAAAGCATAATTGCAAACATAAGCAGAAAAGATAAGATTTTTGCTTTCGTTTTCATTTTTTCCCTCCTGTATAACATAAAAATTTCAGATAAAAATTAAAACGGCCGCGGCAGTTTTCTGACTGCCGCAGCCGTTTTTCTGCATAGCATAAGGGGGAAATACCCTTAAGGGTATTTCCCGCAATACAAAGTCTGCCTAAATCAACCGTACGTCCGACTGACTGACACAACTTACAGACCTTGCCGTAACCCGCAGCAAAGCCCGTCCGTACATTCAAAGCAGGTCTTCTGACTCGCGCCTGCGGAACAAGTCCTCGCGCGCGTTCTGCCTTCTCGGTTTTACCCAATGGCTGACTTTCGTCATTGAACGCGGCCAAAAGCGCATACAGCGGCGGTACCGTTCATGGTTCTCACATGATTCCCTATTCTTCCGCAAAGGCAGTCTGCCCGTGCGGACACTCTGAATGTATACTATGTATTACTTATATTCGATTTCAAATTAAAGTTTTGGTTATATAATCGCATTCGCCTTTCTGAAATTTACAATATCATAACATATATACTTTGTCAATATTAAGACAACTCTGCGTATTCTGCAGCAACTTATATTGTTTTAAAAACATCCCCCCTGCGGGCTTGCAAAAATTTAGAATTCTTAGTACGCTTTTACAATGAAAATTGTCTAAGTTTCACATTATAAACAGAAAAACTATTATCTGCAGCTCAGGATGTCCGGCATCCGCGCTCATATTGCCAGCAATTTTTTAAGCGGGAGTATTGTGGAAAACGCTATGGTCAGATACATATTAAGAAAAATCATAATATCTTTACTGGTAATGCTTGGGGTTTCCATACTCACTTTCTGCATGGGAAGGCTCGCCCCCGGTGACCCAATAGATACAGTTCTTTCAGGAATTCAGAATCCTTCTCCGGAAGAGATTGCCTCGGCTCGCGAATATCTCGGTCTTGATGAAGCTTTGACCGTACAATATCTGAAATGGCTTGAACACGTTCTCTCGGGAGATTTCGGGCATTCGTATAAAACAGGCAATCCGGTTGCACATGAACTTTCTATAAGGCTTCCACAAACGATGATTTTGGCGTTTTCCTCCGCAGCCGTAATGCTTATTATAGCCTTCCCTCTTGGGATATTTTCTGCTCTGCATCATAACCGCTTTTTAGATCACGCCATACGTTTTTTTAATGTCATCGCCATCTCGGTCCCTTCATTTTGTATAGGCATACTGCTTGTTCTCGTATTAGGCGTAAAACATAAATTTCTGCCAGTTATGGGCAGTGGGAGCATTAAAAACCTTATAATGCCTTCCCTGTCCATAGGGATCGGGGCGGGAGCCGGCTTGGCTCGCCTTATCCGCAGTCAGATTCTTACATTTGCTGAAGCCGAACATGTTACAGCGGCACGCGTTTTCGGCGTAAAGAGCAGAACCATACTCAGAAACGACATACTAAAAAATGCAATGCCGCCCATTATCACCAATATAGGTCTTTTAATCGGCGGAATGCTTGGAGGTTCAGCAATAATAGAAACGCTGTTTTCATGGCCCGGAGCCGGTAGCTATGCCGTTTCGGCAATATATGCGAGGGATTATCCCGTTATTCAAGCTTACGCGCTCGTTATGTCTGCAATATATATTGTTATAAATATACTTATAGAACTGTCATACTGCGTTGCCATACCCTCGGTATATGTTCTGGGAGGGCAAAATGAAAAATAGAACTGATTCTTCGCTTTCAATGGCAGTTGGCATAGTTCTCGCTGTTCTTATCGTTTCATCGGCTCTTTGTGCCCCTTTAATTGCTCCGAACGACCCTCTTAAAGTGGATATGGCGCACGCCCTTCAAAAAGCGGGCAGGGAATATCCCCTTGGTACGGATCAGCTTGGAAGATGTGTACTTTCCCGCTTGCTTTACGGAGCGCGGACTTCTCTCGGAGCAGCCTGCATTATACTCCTCATAACAATCTCCATCGGCACGGTAATAGGCACCGTTTCCGGTCTGTTCGCCGGAAAATTGCCCGACAAACTGCTGACTGCTTTCTGCGAAATTGTCCTTGCGTTTCCGGGACTTATACTTGCGCTTGTCATATCGGGTCTCCTCGAACCGGGCATCTTCAATATTATTCTTGCTTTGGGACTGGTTTCATGGGCAAGATATGCAAGAGTTGTAAGAAGCCTTGTGATAAGCATACGAGAGGCAGACTATATGAAGGCGGCTAAAGTTTCCGGTACGGACGGACTTCATCTGGTTTCACGCCATATAATCCCCAATATAAGCGGAGCGATAGGAACAATCGTAGTAACTGATATCGGCTCCACCATACTCAGGTTCGCCGGTCTTTCGTTTATTGGTCTTGGTGCGCAGGCTCCTTCTCCCGAATGGGGGATGATGATAAACGAGGCACGGCTATATATGGACAAAATGCCGTCGCTTATCATCTATCCTATTCTTGCAGTCACGCTTTCTGTGCTGGCCTTTCAGCTTATAGGAGACGGTCTGCGCGATAGGCTTGACGGAATGTCTTAGTCAGGAGAACGGTATGGGTTTCTTTGAAGTTGAAAATGTATGCATATCATATGCAGGCACCGAAGTGATACATAATATCAGTTTCTCTCTCGGCAAGGGTGAAACTCTCGGTATAGCCGGTGAAAGCGGCTGCGGAAAAAGCACTCTTGCCAAGGCCATACTTGGCATTCTTCCTTCAAGCGCCAAGATTTCTGGGTCAATCAAATATTGTGGCATTGAACTTGCCGGAATGCCGGAAAAAAGTTTCTGCACTCTCCGCGGGAAAGAGATATCAATGGTCTTTCAGGATCCTTCTGCCGCCCTCAATCCGGTAAGAAAAATACGAAATCAGTTTTATGACATATTGGGTGCGGGAATTTCCCGTAGAAAGCCTGCCGACGATGAAATAATCCGCCTTCTTAACCTTGTCCGCCTTCCCTTCCCCGAAACGCTCCTTGACAAATATCCTTCCCAGTTAAGCGGCGGCATGAAGCAACGCGTTGTCATCGCAATGGCCGTATGCAAATCCCCCCGGCTTCTCATCGCAGATGAACCTACTTCGGCGCTGGACGCGGAAGTCCGCCTGCAGATAATAGACGAGCTTATAGCTTTAAAAGAGCGGCTTGGTTTTGGCATGATATATATATCCCATAATTTAGCAGAACTTTCTAAAGTTGCAGATTCCATCATGGTCATGAAAAGCGGCAATGTGGTGGAGTACAGCAAAACGGCGGAGCTTTTCGCTCTTCCCCGTCATCAGTATACCAAAGAACTGATATCGGCGGCAGAATAATGGAGAAAACATGGACGTACTTGTCGAAATCAAAAATGTTACAAAACTTTTTCCTGTACACACAGGAATATTCTCCTCCGAAAAAGGCAGAAAATTCGCCGCTGTTGAAGATGTTTCCTTTTCTATCGAAAAAGGCAGAACTTTAGGTCTTGTCGGAGAAAGCGGAAGCGGAAAAACAACGATAGCAAATCTCCTTTTAAAACTTATCTGTCCGGATAAGGGCCGGATATTTTTCAACGGCGAAGATATAACGCACCTTCACAAATATAAGCAGC
>JAAYWX010000147.1 GCA_012516225.1 Clostridiales bacterium | reverse complement strand
TTGAAAACAAAGCAAAGACTGCGGTTGAATTTTTTACGTCATATGTTTCAAAAAGCTACCTTGAATATTACCAGAGTGCCTATAGATACACCGAGTCTTTCGAAGATAAGGACTCTATCGAAATCCAATTCATAAATACAAAAGGACGTGTGGAAGTTTCAAGTTATGGAATTTCAGCAGGAGCATCCCCGGGAACTCCTGATATAGAGAATGCACTAAAAAGCGGAAGAATCAGCAGCTGGAAAGGGGTAAGCGGTGCTACCGGAGAGCGCATTATGTCCGTTTCCGCGCCGATGAAATATGCCGACGGGTCAATCGTCGGGGTTATGAGATATGTAACAAGTCTTAAACTTGTGGATCGGAGAGTACTGAGGATTACCGCAGCCGCGCTTGTTATCGGATTGCTTGTCGTATCTATCGTTTTGATTTCTAACGCGTATTTTATAAAAACTATAACAGAGCCAATACACGGGCTGACGCTTCTTGCAAGGAAGATTGCCGAGGGAAGTTATGGCATACAGGCCGAAAAAAAATATGATGACGAAATAGGTGACCTGACGGACGCAATAAACGAAATGTCTATGAAAATTAGTCAGGCCGAGCGTATGCAGACTGAGTTTATATCTTCGGTTTCCCATGAACTTAGGACTCCTCTTACAGCAATTACCGGGTGGAGCGAAACACTTATGTATGACCCGGAAATCAAAGGCGACTCGCAGAGAGGAGTTATGATTATATCAAAAGAAGCTGCAAGGCTTACTAAAATGGTTGAAGAGCTTCTTGAGTTTACTCGTATTCAAGATGGAAGATTTACGCTTAATATAGAGCAGTTTGATATCGAATCAGAGCTTGAAGACTCCATTTTTGCCTACAGCGAGTTGCTGCGGCAAAAGAATCTGGAAATTGAGTATATGCCAAGCCGTCAGCCCCTTCCCAGAATTTCCGGTGACCCAGAGCGTTTGCGCCAAGTGTTTCTTAACATATTGGACAACGCAACAAAATACGGAAAAGACGGCAAGGTAATTGAAATAAGCATAGAAAAGCAAAACGACTATATTGTTATCAAAGTCAGGGATCATGGGCCGGGTATTCCTCCCAACGAGTTGCCTTTTGTAAAAAAGAAATTTTATAAAGGAAGCTCTAAGGAACGAGGAAGCGGTATAGGACTTGCCGTCTGTGACGAGATTGTCACACGTCACGGTGGAGACCTTATTATAGAGAATGCCGAAGGGGGCGGAGTATGTGTTACGGTGCGGCTGCCCATAAGCAGATGCTGACAAAACACATAGAACCCTTCTAATGTTTATTTAAAACCGAAAGGAAACAGCCAATGGGAAAAAAGAAAAGGACTGCAGAAGATTTCCGTACAAGCATAGGCGGACAGGCTCTTATCGAGGGAATCCTTATGAGAGGGCCGATAAAGCAGTCTGTTGTCGTAAGGACAAAAGAGGGACTTGTTACCAAAGTGGAAGAACCGCACTTTTTAAAGGAGCGCTATAAGATACTCGGACTGCCTATTATCCGAGGGGCTGTTATTTTTGTTGAATCCATGGTTTACGGAGTAAAGGCGCTTACTTATTCGGCAAGCCTTCTTCCGGAAGAAGAACAGGATCAGCCAAGCAAATTCGACAAATGGATTGAAAAGAAGTTCGGAAAGGAAAAAGCAGAGAAATTTATAATCGATTTTGCTGTTTTTCTTGGAGTACTTCTTTCTGTAGGGCTATTTATACTTTTGCCCACTATTATTGCAGGATTGGCGACAGACTTGACACAGTCTTCGGCTGTCCGTAACCTTACGGAAGGGCTTATCCGTATTGCAATCTTTTTGCTTTATATGTATTTATGCACGAAGTCTCAGGATTTGAAACGGGTATTCAGATATCACGGAGCGGAACATAAGACGATATTCTGCTATGAAAAGGGATTGCCGCTTACTGCTGAAAATGTGAAAATACAGTCGAGATTTCATCCGAGATGCGGTACAAGCTTTCTGTTCGTTGTTATGATTATAAGCATTTTTATTTTCTCTTTCCTGACTTGGGACAATGTATGGGTCAGAATGGGGCTTAGAATTTTGCTTCTGCCTGTTGTCATGGGCATTTCTTATGAAATAAACCGCTGGGCAGGACGCCATGACAACTGGCTGTCAGCTGTTCTTTCCGCCCCTGGAAAAGCACTCCAAAGGCTTACTACCGCAGAACCGGATGAAGAAATGATTGAGTGTGCAATTGAGGCGATGAAACTCGTTATTCCCGAGGAAAAGGGACTTGATGCGTGGTGATGCGCAAGTGTATTTACTGAAAGGAATTAGTTTCTATGCCAAAGACATATAACGATATCTATATTGAAGCGAGGAAAAAGCTTCGCGATAACGGGGTGGCTGCCCATAATCTTGAAGCAAGGCTTATTACGGCTCATGCGGCAGGAAAGCCGATGGACGCTTTTCTTCGGGACATAAACCTTTATACCTCGGACACCGTTGCGGAAAAAGTCTATGAAATGGTGGACAGAAGGCTGAAGGGAGAGCCGGTTGCCTATATAACGGGTGATTGGGAATTTTATGGGATACCTATTTCTGTAACAAAGGATGTGCTTATCCCGAGAATTGATACGGAGGTTCTTGTTGATACGGCAATAACCGCACTGAAAGGGAGAAAAATGGATGCGCGTGTGCTTGATCTCTGCGCCGGAAGCGGATGCATAGGCTGCGCAATTGCCAAAGAGCTGCCCGCAGCGCACGTCGTTCTTGCCGATAAAAGCCGCGCGGCTCTCGGAGTTGCAAAACAGAACGTACTTAGGAACAAGCTGACTCCGCGTGTGACCTGTGTCGAGATTGATGCGCTTTCCGCTCCACCCATGATGCTGGGCAGTTTTGACCTGCTTGTCTGCAACCCGCCCTATATACCTACCTCGGAACTTGACGGACTTGACGAATCAGTCAAAAATTATGAGCCGGTTTTGGCACTTGACGGCGGCGAGGACGGACTTGATTTTTACAGAGCTATCCTTACCAAATGGCGTAATGTTGTGAGAATAGGCGGGCTTATTATCTTTGAAGTCGGAATCGGACAGGCCGAAGCGGTTGTAAAATTGATGCGCCTTGCCGGACTTAACAATATCGGCTGCATTAAAGATACACTCGGGATAGACAGAGTTGTTTACGGAAATGTTTGATGTGCAAAACACGCCGCTTTTGCGGCTAAACAAAATGATGAGGTGACATTATGGCAGAAAAGAAAAAAATTCCCATCACTCCGGTGGGGCAGGCCGAGGATAAGAAAAAAGCGCTTGAGGCTGCTCTTGCACAGATTGAAAAGAACTACGGCAAAGGAGCCATAATGCGTCTCGGCGATGATATTCCAATAAATGTTGAGGCGATTTCCACGGGGTCATTGTCGCTTGACCTCGCTCTCGGGATAGGAGGAGTTCCGAGAGGACGCATAGTGGAAATATTCGGACCTGAATCGTCCGGAAAGACGACTCTTGCACTCCATATTCTTGCAAGTGCGCAGAAGGCGGGCGGTGAAGTAGCTTTTATAGATGTGGAGCACGCGCTGGAGCCCGCTTACGCAAGGGCATTGGGTGTTGATATAGACAGCCTTCTTATATCCCAGCCAGATACCGGCGAACAAGCACTTGAAATTACGGAGGCACTTGTTCGTTCCGGAGCGCTGGATGTCGTGGTAGTTGACAGCGTGGCTGCACTTTTACCCAGAAGCGAGCTTGAAGGAGATATGGGCGATTCAAGCGTCGGCGTTGTGGCGCGCTTGATGTCACAGGCGTTGCGCAAGCTTGCAGGAACAGTTTCTAAAACCAGAACCATAGTTGTATTTATAAACCAGCTCCGCGAAAAAATAGGGGCGTCTTACGGAAACCCAGAAACTACTCCCGGCGGCCGCGCTCTTAAGTATTTTTCAAGCGTTCGCATAGATGTACGGCGTGTGGAAACGCTTAAAAACGGTTCGGAATCGTACGGCAACCGCACCAAGGCGAAAGTTATAAAAAATAAGGTGGCGCCCCCATTCAAAGAGGCGGAGTTCGATATTATTTATGGTGAAGGAATTTCCAAAATAGGAGAGATTATAGATCTCGGCGTAAAGCTTGAGCTTATCGATAAAGCAGGCTCTTGGTTTACCGTTGGCGATGCGAGAATACAGGGAAGGGATGCCGTTAAGGAATATCTGAAGGAACATCCCGATGTCTGTGACGAGATTGAAATGAAAATACGCGAAAATGCAGCAAAACTGATCTCTATTCAGACTTCCAAACAGGAAACAAAAGCTGCAGGACGTGCGGTTGATATCTCGGCAGACGATTTTGACGGCTGAAGAATATGAGTATAACAGTTACCGAACTGCGCGAGCTTTCTCCGAAAAAATTCGCTGTTGGTTTTTCCGACGGGTCTGTAATTAAACTGAGCTTGGATGCAATTTCGGATCTTTCTCTTTTTCAAGGAAAAGAGCTTTCCGAAGAAGAACTGTCTGAGCTTAATTCGCGTGCGTCCCTTTCCTCTTGCAAAGAGAGGGCTTTAAGGATAATAGCGGCAAAACCAATGTCCTGCGGTGAACTTTACAGCAGGCTTACCGAAAAAGGAGAAACTCCTGAAAACGCAGAGGAATGCATAGAGTGGCTTTTAGAGCGCCACTATCTTGACGACAGGCAGTATGCCGGAATGATCGTGCGGCATTATGCCGGCAAAGGCTATGGAATTCATAAAATAAAAGCCGAGCTGTACAGACGGAAGATTCCAAAGGAAATATGGGAAGATGCGCTTTCAGAAATGCCTGAAAATGAAGATGCAGTTTATGAACTGCTGAGGCGTAAGCTTAAAAGCACCAGCCCAGACAGGGCAGAGCTTAAAAAAGCGGCGGATGCACTTTACAGACGCGGCTTTTCATGGGACGAAATAAGAGCGGCGATAGACAGGTTCAATTCGGAAAATTTAGATTACTAACGTGTCTATATAGACTGCTTATGAAAAACACCGGAGGTTGTTATGGCAAAGAATAAGGTGGCCTTAATTTCATTGGGCTGTCCTAAGAATTTAGTAAACAGCGAACAGATGCTTTATCTGCTTTGTGAGGCGGGATATGATATAGTTCCCGAACCAGAAGACGCCGATGCCGTCGTCATAAATACCTGCGGATTTATCGAATCCGCAAAGAGTGAAGCTATAGATACTATTATAGCTATGGGCGAACTAAAAAAAGCAGGTAAAATTAAAAGCATTGTGGCAACTGGATGTCTTGTCCAGAGATACAAAGATGAGATTTTAAAAGAGCTTCCCGAAATTGATTCGGTTCTTGGTACCGGCAGCTACGGGGATATTGTTGAAGCGGTAAAATCCTCTCTCAAGGGGAAGTCTGTTTCTAAATTTGCCGATATAAATGCTCCGGAGAAAGAAATCGGACGTATTGTTTCAACAGGACCAGCTTGGGCCTATATCCGAATTGCCGAAGGCTGCAACAACCGGTGTGCGTTTTGTGTTATCCCATGCATACGCGGGAAATACCGTAGTAGGAAGATGGAGGACATCGTTGAAGAAGCCCGCGCTCTTGCTCAGACGGGGACAAAAGAGCTTATTGTAGTCGCCCAAGATATTACCCGTTATGGAACTGACTTATATGGAAAACATTCTCTTTCTGAGCTTCTGCGCCAGCTTTGCAGGATAGACGGCATAGAGTGGATACGGTTGCATTATTTGTACCCCGATGAGTTCGATGATGAGCTGATAGACACTATTGCCCAAGAAGAGAAAATTTTAAAATATATAGATGTCCCTATACAGCATATAAACAACAATATTTTGAAGCGGATGAACAGACGCGGAACCGGTGACGATATACGTCGGCTCCTCACAAGGCTACGAGAAAAAGTAAAAGGAGTCGTCATACGAACAAGTCTTATTGTCGGACTGCCCGGTGAGGGCGCGGAAGAATTTGAGGAACTGTGCAGATTTTTAAGGGAAGCTAAAATTGAACGTGCGGGAGTTTTTGTGTTTTCTCCTGAAGAAGGAACGCCAGCTGCCGATATGCCGGATCGCTGTGATGAGGAAGAAGCGCAGCGCCGCCAAGAAACTGTTATGGATATTCAGGCGGAAATTATGGATGAATGGAGCAGGTCGTTTATAGGGAAAACAGTAAAGGTGCTGTG
>JAAYWX010000146.1 GCA_012516225.1 Clostridiales bacterium | reverse complement strand
TTGAGGGACTCAACCGCCAGTTCCGGCAGATTACGAAGAACAAACCGAGCTTCACAAGCGACGATTCGCTGCGGAAGATGCTATACCTTGCCAGCAGGAAGATTGTCGAACACTGGACCGCCAGATGTCGAAACTGGGACGCGGTTCTATCGCAGCTGGACCTGATGTTCGCCGTGCAGGAAGGCGCCTGATTAGCCCCGGAGTAGGATTCCGCAGCCCCGGCGCCGGCATTCACACTGCGGCTCGCATACCGTCGCCGCGTCTGCGGAAAACGGCCACCAAGGCCAAATCCGCCGCCCTGATTTGCAGGGCAAATCCGATTAACACGCGTCCAACCTTGACCACTTTTACACAAAATTCTCTGGCATACCATTGCTTTCTGAGCATTGTGTTAAGTTCCATAAGTGATTCCACTCTTGGTAATGGAACCAAAATGTTGCGTCGACACCAGCCGACTAAGCCCTCAACCAATCCTTTCTCATTGCCAGAAGCAATGTTGCAAAAAACAGCTTCAAAGCCATAATGAGCTTCCAGTGCAGCATAAGCATCTTGCTTACTTGCATAGACGCCAAAGCCTTCCTTTACGGCTACTTTGGCGTTGCCGAATATAACTCTTTGAGGAACTCCGCCAAAGTACTCAAAGGTTTTCACCAAGGCATCCAGAAAGCTCTCTTCATTTTGACGTTCGTAGGCAAAAACAATTGGCGCGCAACTTGAGCAGAGTCTGGCGCAAAATAGATTGATGTTACGCTTTTCTCCATTGTAATAGATATAAGCCTGTCCCCAGTTAATTTGCATTGCTTCGCCTGGCATAAACTCCAACGGAACAAAGGCTTCCGGTTGTTTCTGTTTTATGCTTCTTACAGCTCGGCGTATTGCCGATTCGATTCCAGTAAAGCCACACTCGTCTACAAGCCTATCGTAGATATGCTTTGCGGTGTGCTGTTGCTTTTTTATACCTTCATCGGCATCTTCTTGGAGACATGCCGCTATTAACTGCTGCACATCATTATTTACGGCGGACGCTGCACGCACATATTCTTTGCGCTCCCATGGTACGTTGTTGCCTTCACAGTACTTTTTTACTGTATTCCCGGAAATGTGTAGCCGTTCGGCCATTTGCCGTTGGCTCAGCCCCTCTACCAAAAACAATCTCCGTATCTCTTTATAGTCTTCAACAGTTATTACCACCTTATCTGCCCCCCACAATAGATTACTTTCTATTGTACAGGCTTTTTTGGGTGGCTCAAATATTCGTGACCGTTTTTATTGTAAATGGCTCACTTTTATATTAGCGTTTATATATTGGAACGAGCTTTCCACGATGTTCAAATACCCGCCCGAAATACGTAAATTGATTTATACGACCAATGCCTTTGAAAATTTCGACCGGCAGCTCCGGAAGGTCACTAAGACGAAGAGCACTTTCGTTTCAGACGACGCTCTCATGAAGATCCTTTACTTGACCACAATGAATATCGTGGACAAGTGGACGATGCCGATTCAAAACTGGGGTTCTATTCTTGATAACCTGATGATCTTCTTCGGCGACAGGGTGAAAATCGCTCTATAAGATTCTCTCCGCGCTTATCCTGACTTTTGGACTTTACACAAAATATTACGCGCTACCAGGTCAAACCCTTGGTCCCGGTACTTGTTTTTCACCGTTTCATTATTGAGCGGCTACAGACGTTTCTTTGACGGTTACTTTCTTTCTGCAATATATAGGCTCACACGAGATTGAATAAGCTCCGCGGCTTCCTCCGCGGTCTTATCTCCAGCGAAAAACGCTTCGGCTTCTTCTGCTATAATTTTGTATAATGTCGTGTCTGTACCATCAGAAACCATAGTAATGGAGTTGATTAAATTAGTAAACCTGTCCACCTCAAACTGCTCAAGCTTGACTTTGGCTATACTCGGGTCTCCTTCCAAGGCAATTTCTATCTGCCTGTCGAGCGCTGATTGCGCTACGGGGAAAGACAATGTGTTTTTCTGGTTTTCATCACTCATGACCGTGCGCACAAACGCCCATGCCGCGTCTTTGTACTTACTTTGAGCAGATATTGAAAATCGTAGCTTTATACCAAAAGTGCTGCCATTACGATCTTGGGTTGGAAAACCGACAAAGCTGTAGTCAGTTCCATAACCGTAATGTAAGCCAATAAAGACTTCAAAGCTTTGCAACGCATAATATTCCAGAAGGTTTGAGCCAAATGAAGTGTCTGAAGGAGGCGAATCTGGATGGGCTTTGCACTGCTCTAAAAGCTTGGTAAACTCTGGATTGTTAAAATTGTACTCGCCAGTAGCTGAGTCTAAAAATTTCGCTCTCGAGAATCCGACTATATGTGCAAGCAAAGCCTCTCTTGACATCCAAGCCGGAAACACATTTACATCTGGTCCCATAGCCTTTGCAAATTTATTCGCTTCTTCCATCGTAATACCTGACCTGATGCCCACAACACTCTCACGTGCAGTAAAAGTATTAACATAAAAATCATAGGGAATATAGTATAAGGTGCCATTACGTGCTATCGCATTAAATAGGCTGGGCACAAAAGTTTCCCGACCGTAAACAGGGTCACTATCCAAATAGGGAAGCAAATCCTCGTAAATTGGAATTTTTACATCAGCTAACCAATTTTGGGAGAATGCATAAATGTCCGGTGGATTTCCAGCGATAATCTCTGTTCTAAGTTGGTCTATATTCTTTTCAAGAGTGTCATAGTATACGACCTTTATCGAATAGTCTTTACTGTTTCTATTAAAGCTGTTTATTATAGAACTGAAACTGGATGATCGTTCGTCGGTGGCCAGAATAAGTTCTGTGCGCTCCTTGCCATCAGGAGATTTGGCATTCTTAGCATTGATATCGTAATTTGAGCAAGCCGCTAAATGTGCCAGCAAAGACACAATCGCTATTATTGGAACAAATCTTTTCATAATTTTACCTTTACGAAATATTATAGTGTGCCCTATGGAACTCGTTTTAGAGTTCCATAGGACATAGACCGCTTTAATAACTAATACTCATATAACTTGAATCATAAAGTAGCCAGACAGGCTGTCCGTACCATGGGTGCGAGCCTTGGATTTGCCCCTTTACCCAATAACGCCCGCTTGCATCAGACTTAGTGTTCATGTACAGCAAATAATCACCGCTTCTTACTTGACAGGCTATGTCAGCTCCCTCAGCAGCAGTCCTCCCATAATCGTTATAGCAATTATATCCCCTGGTGTTTTTGATTCTTAT
This sequence comes from Clostridiales bacterium, assembly GCA_012516225.1. Taxonomy (GTDB): domain Bacteria; phylum Bacillota; class Clostridia; order Oscillospirales; family Oscillospiraceae; genus UBA2658. Next base: position 673 of record JAAYWX010000146.1, on the reverse strand, counting down.
ATACTCCGGTGCGCGAGTAACCTGAGAGGCACCATCTGCTTCGGATTCTATAGCACTGACAATTTTATCACTTGTCTGGTCGAGGGCATGTGCCGGAAGAGAAAAGCAACTGACCATCACAGCAATGGTCAAAACCATCATAACAGATTTTTTAGATTTTTCATTTTAATTTTCCTTTCATTTGTTAATTTGATATTTTATGGATATGTTCAAATCCTTTCATTTTTATCGACCTAACACCTCTATGTAGAATAGAGCCCATTGGCACCACCGCCTTTCTCTCGCTGAACACTAAATCAGTGACCTTCATAACAGACAAATATTTACGATTTTACTTATATATGTCTTGAATCAGTCAAAAAGGGACAAGCTTATTAGAATTTTTCAAAATAAAAAAGTCAGCGTTCCACTTTATATGGAGCGTTGACTTTTGTCTTGTAATTAAATCTATTTAGTTTTATTATTTTGAACAATCATATCTGTTAGGATTTCACGGGAATCTCCAGCACCATTTTTTCCGCCCAAATTTTTATATAAGCTCTATATGAATAACCAGCACGGCCAGAGTAACTCACACTTGAACTGTAATAGTCAGTGTTGGATGAGAGCATATTACTGTAATTTGTGTAACCGTAGGTCTTAACCGTCATCCAAGTAGAAGAACCACTGGGAC
>JAAYWX010000145.1 GCA_012516225.1 Clostridiales bacterium | reverse complement strand
TTCCTCATAATTTCCCTCAAAGCATATTCCGAATGAGCAGTAATTCCAGTTGGAAGTATGCCCTCCCCGCATATTTTCAGGTCTGCCCCGATAAATTTTCCCGTCCTTTGCTATGAAATAGTGGTATGCTATACCCGCCCAGCCCTTTGACAGATGATATGCATGTATACTGTCCGGCGTTGTTTTTGATGCTGCGGCATGGTGAAGTATAAGATGTGTGGTCAGCTCTCGTTTGGTCAGCGGAAATGCCCAGTCATAATCTTTGTTTATTACCGTCACTGCTTTTGTCACTGCTTTTCCCTCCCGATATCTGCTTCACCATTTCATGAGAACCCGTAGCCGCCAGCCCCGAAACTATTCCTATTGCAATAGCCGTAATCGGGTCATCCGCCGGAAATTCTGGCATTACACACATTCCTATGTATCCGAGGATTCCTCCGCATAGTCCGCATATTACAGGGAGCCATTTGTTGTCAAGTGCGGTCGCCTTGACGCTTTGTGCAACAAGATAACTTATTACAGTTATCGCTGCTACATATACTATTTCCGTATTCATCGCCTATGCCTCCTTTTTTCTCCCTCCAATTATGCGTTGCAGCTATAAAAAAGCTGTACATTCGAGTGCAAATTTGGACATTTTTTTGCTTTTGGTGAATATATATATCTTTTTTAGCTTTCTTAGGCTATAATTGTAATACAATTCATCTATTGACACTTTGCGTTTTATGTGTCTATATATCATTGTCAGGTATATGCTCCATACCCTGGCCTTTTATTATTTTTGAAAGGGTAATTAAAGAAAATGCCTTTACCACCAAAAAAAATGACGTATACTCAGATGATTGTTCTGAGTTTCTTCTGTCTTATACTTACGGGAGCTATTTTGCTCTGTCTCCCAATATCTTCAAAAACGGGGGAATGGACACCGTTTATAGACGCTCTCTTCACCTCAACGAGCGCAAGCTGCGTAACCGGTCTTGTCGTTTTAGACACATACCGCCATTGGTCTTTATTCGGGCAGGTTGTCCTGCTTCTTCTCATTCAAATCGGCGGTCTTGGCGTAATGACCTTTATCGCTATGTTCTCGCTGTTTTTAAGGCGCCGTTTTTCGTTGGGGCAAAGACGTCTTTTAATGCAGGCGGCAGGCTCGCTTGAAATAAGCGGCATGGCTCGACTAATCCGGAGAATATTTATGGGGACGATTGCCGCGGAAAGCTGCGGTGCACTCCTTCTGTCTTTCGTCTTCTGTCCGAAAATGGGTTTTCTTCCCGGATTGTGGAACGCCGTTTTCCATTCCGTTTCCGCTTTTTGCAATGCGGGATTCGATCTCATGGGAAGGTACAGTGAATTTTCTTCTTTCACCGGAAAATGGCTTGCTTTCAACCCTATACTGAATTTCACAGTTATGGCCCTTATAGTGACAGGCGGCATAGGCTTTATAGTATGGCGGGATGTCACAAGGCATAAAGCTCACTTTGGGGAATATGATCTGCATTCAAAAATAGCCATCGTTACAACTCTTTGGCTTTTGATATCGGGAGCCGTCCTTTTGTTTATTTTTGAGTATAACCATGCATTTAAAGGTATGACTCTCGGTCAGAAAATACTTGCTTCTATGTTCCAGTCTGTAACCCCCAGAACCGCGGGCTTTAATACTATAGACTTGACAAAACTTTCTGAACCGGGCAAACTGCTTACAACCATGTTAATGCTCATCGGAGGCAGTCCAGGTTCAACGGCAGGCGGCATAAAAACTACAACTTTTGCCGTTCTGCTGCTCAGCACTCTTGCTTCCGCCAAGCGCTATTCCCATGTTACTGTATTCAAGCGCAGGCTTGATGATAAAACTATAATACAGGCAAGATCTATTCTCACTGTATATGTTGCCTGTGTTTTCATCGCAGTTCTGGTTATCTGTTCTGTTGAACCTTATCCGGTCATGGATGTTTTGTTCGAGGCGGTATCGGCTATAGGCACCGTTGGTCTTACACTGGGAATAACCCCCGCACTCACTTCGATATCAAAAATCGCTCTAATAATGCTAATGTTCACCGGCAGAGTAGGCGGTCTTTCACTTATGCTTGTCCTTGCCGAAAGACGGATAAACATTCCGCGCAACAGACCGGTGGTTCAAATTCTTATTGGATAGAGGAGAAAAGATATGAAATCCATTCTTATTATAGGCATGGGGCGCTTCGGCCGCCATCTTGCAGAGCGTATGCAGGAACTTGGCAACGATGTAATGGTTGTGGACAAAGATCCAGAACTGATTGATGAAATAGCTTTTGAATTTACGGATGCTCACATTGGGGACTGCTGCAACGAAGCAGTACTAAGCTCACTTGGGATTAACAACTTTGACATCTGTTTTGTCACAATCGGCGAGGATTTTCAGGCTTCCCTTGAAATCACCTCCATGCTCAAAGAACATGGTGCAACGCACGTTGTATCAAAAGCCCGCACAAGCAGACAGGCAAAACTTCTCTATAAAATAGGTGCCGATGAGGTCGTGTGCCCTGAAAGTGAGATTGCGGATAAGCTCGCCGTAAGGTATAATGCTGATAATATATTCGATTATATCCAGCTCACTTCAGAATATTCGATTTATGAAATTCCATGCTGCTCAAAATGGGTTAACAAATCTGTGGCAGAAGTAAACGTTCGTCACAAATACAATGTTAATATAATTGCTGTAAAGCGCGACAATTCTCTTCAGATAGCCCCAGGAGCAGACTATGTTTTTCGTGAGTCAGATCACCTGATTGTTATTGGCAAAGCGTCGGATGTTTTTAAACTTGGAGGGAAGGCTTGATAATAACCGAATAACTTTATCCTGAAGGTTATATGCTATACACCACAGGAAGGAGAATTTTTATGGACAATTACAAAATAACGACGGATTCCACAACGGATTTATCTGCCGAACTTGTAAAGCAGCTTCAGATCCACGTTATACCCATGCACTTTACCATAGAAGGTAAAGACTATCTAAATACCCCTGACGAAAAATATCTCTCCTCACATGACTTTTATGAGATGCTGCGTGCGGGAAAAACATCTACAACCGCGCAAATCAACGGGGAAACGTTCAAATCTGAGATAAAACCTTACCTCGATGAAGGATTGGATATCCTCCATATCTGTTTTTCTTCAGGACTTTCGAGCACCTACAATTCCATACGTCTTGCGGCGGAAGAGCTGAAGGAAGATTATCCCGACAGAAAAATAATTATAATTGACTCGCTTTCCGCCTCCATGGGAGAGGGACTTCTGACATACCATGCTGCCGTAAGGAAAAATCAGGGTATGAGTATTGATGAAGTTGCAGCATGGGTGGAGGAAAACAAGCTGCATCTCGCACACTGGTTCACGGTGG
>JAAYWX010000144.1 GCA_012516225.1 Clostridiales bacterium | reverse complement strand
CTTCGCTCTCCGGGAGGTTGTCCATGGGATATTGAACAAACTCATGAGAGCTTGAGGCGCAATTTGCTCGAAGAAGCGTATGAAGTCTGCGAGGCTATTGATGAGGGAAATGCCGAACACCTAAGAGAAGAACTTGGTGACCTGCTTATGCAGGTGATTTTCCATGCAAGGATTGAAGAAGAAAAAGGTTCTTTTGATCTGGATGATATAGCAGATACTGCCTGCAAAAAGCTGATATACCGTCATCCTCATGTATTTGCGGGTGTCAGTGTTTCTGGAAGCGATGATGTAATAAAAAATTGGGATGAACTCAAGCGTACCGAGAAATCACAGGCCACAGTTACAAAAACAATGACGGATGTTGCAGAGAGTCTCCCGGCACTTTGGAGAGCGGAAAAAATCCAGAAAAAAGCACAGAAAGTTGGGTTTGACTGGCCAGATGTTTCCGGTGCAATGGACAAGCTCCGCGAAGAACTGTCTGAATTGGAGCAGGCATATGAAGAAAACAATAAGGAACACATAGAAGAGGAAATCGGAGATCTTATTTTCGCGGCTGTCAATGTGGCGCGATTTTCGGGAGTAGATCCTGAAGGTGCCCTTCATAAAAGCTGTGAAAAGTTTATACAGCGCTTTAACTATATCGAAACCGAAGCACAGAAAAAAGGACAGAATCTTTCTGATATGACGCTTGACGAGATGGAAGAGCTTTATCAGACGTATAAGCAGGCACATAAAAACAGTAAGTAGATTTTTTGCAGGTCAAGCATTTGCAAAACTCTATCAATAAACAGTTGACCCCAAGGTTAATATTTTAGGAGGAAAAACATGAACAAAGCAGAGCTTATCGCCGCAGTGGCAGAAAAAACAGGCTTATCAAAAAAAGACAGCGAACGCGCTGTCAACGCTACTTTCCAGACTATCGAAAGCACCGTTGAAACTGGGGAAAAGGTACAGCTTGTCGGCTTTGGCGTATTTGATGTAAAAACAAGAGAAGCTCGTATCGGGCGCAATCCCAAAACTAAGGAGGAAATTAAAATTCCTGCGTCACGTGTTCCAGTTTTCAAAGCTGGCAAGGCATTCAAAGATGCGGTTGACAAATAAAATACAAAGGCGCGGTTTTTGTCCGCGCCTTTTGGCTGTTCTCGGAGGTTATGTCTGTGCGTCTTGACAAATATTTAAAGGTTACACGTCTTATAAAACGTCGGACCGTTGCAAACGAAGCCTGCGATGGTGAACGCGTATCAGTAAACGGAAAAGTTGCAAAAGCTTCATACGATGTTAAAGTAGGCGATATAATCGAGATAAGGTACGGACAGCGCACACTTAAGGTCGAAGTGCTTTCCGTAGCCGAAACCGTTGGCAAGGCTGACGCGCCCGCAATGTACAGGGAGATAGTTTAACTCAACAAACATAGATGCCGGAATTTTATATTTCGGCGTCTTTTTTTTACTGACTCAAAGTGGAGTTAGAACAAGTTTTGACTGAATGTCAATAGGCTTTTTTCGCGGAGGGAAAAATGAAAAGGTTTATAATTTCGATATTATGTAAACCATAAATGCATATTTTCAACAATAGTTTTTAAACATGGCTGTTGAAAAACATGTTGGAAATGTGGAAAACCGTTGATAATACTATAAACGAAATTTGGGGGTGTTAAATGTGGCGGATGAATATGCATAATTTCGGTAAACCAAAGTGTTTTCTCGGTTGCAAAATATGCAACTGAGAAAAAATATCTTGACAATAAATGTGTGTGGGAATAAAGCTGTCCATGCTTCCATATAGTGTTATAAACCTATGCTTGGACAATGCATATTTTGGAGGCGGACAATGAAGAGATTGATTATTTCTGTTCTAATCGCGGCTATTATCTCAACAAATGCGTTTGCGATCCAGACGGTTGGCGAGGAAACCATAAATGTTCCCGTACCGTCGGCGGTATTGATGGAGAAAACAAGCGGTGAAGTTATATTTGAAAAGAACGCACATGAAAAGATGGCACCGGCAAGCGTTACAAAAGTAATGACGCTTCTGCTTGTAATTGAGGAAATAGAGGCGGGGCGCCTTTCGGAAAGCGATAAGGTGGTATGCTCATCGCATGCGGCATCCATGGGCGGAAGCCAGATATGGCTTGAGGAAGGCGAAACCATGACTGTTCACGATATGTTAAAAGCCGTGGCCGTTGTTTCTGCGAACGATTGCGCCGTTGCACTGGCGGAGCACATCTCGGGCTCTGAAGAAAGTTTTGTCGCGAAGATGAACGCCAGAGCTGCAGAGCTTGGCATGAACGATACACATTTCGTCGACTGCACGGGACTTACCGATGACCCGAACCATCTTACAACCGCATATGATATCGCCTTGATGTCGCGAAAACTGATAAGCTATGACAGAATAAAAAATTATACGACTATCTGGATGGATACCCTGCGTAACGGTGAGGCCGAGTTGGTTAATACCAATAAACTTGTTAGGTTTTACAAGGGCGCAACAGGATTAAAAACGGGCTTTACCACAAAGGCAATGTACTGTTTGTCAGCTACCGCAGAAAGAAACGGCGTTGAATATATTGCGGTTGTTATGCATGCCGCAACTTCTCAGGAACGTTTTGAGAGTGCAAAAACCCTTTTGAATTTTGCTTTCGCAAATTATGCGGTCTGCCCGCTGAGAAGTCCGGAGGCGCTTCCGCCTGTTAGGGTCGAACTTGGAGAGTACGACAGTGTCCAACCGATTTATAGTGGGAATGAAGGACTTCTTATAGAAAAAGACAAAATGGGAAAACTCAGGTATGAAGTGAATTTGCCTGAAAGTATATCAGCTCCGGTAACCGAAGGACAGCAGCTTGGTGAGATGGCGGTTTACTCTGGTGAAAGCGAACTTGCGAGAGTCCCTATACTTGCGGGAAACAGCGTAGGAAAACTGACAATGTTTAAAATGTACGGCAGAGTCCTTTTAAGGATGTTCGGAGGATAAAAATACCACTTTATTATGTAAGTCAAGTTAAAAAATGGGGTATTCTCCCCACAATTATACAAAAATAAGACAAAAACTGCTTGTATTAAACCATTGGATGTATTACAATAAGAAGAAAAACTTGGATGCTTGCTTGCATAAACCTATAAGATTTTACCGCATGACAAGAAAAGAGGATGCACTTAATGGTTAAGGTTGACTTATCTGGAGCAAAGGATTTTTTCGGCACGGTCGGGCCTGACTTTTCAAAAATTTCCGATGCACACAGGAAACTTTTTGAACGTACCGGAGAAGGGGCTGAATTTACTGGCTGGCTGGATTTGCCCAGCCGTGTTTTGCGGACCGAACTGAAACAGATCCAGTCCTGTGCGTCAAAAATAAGATCAAACTCTCAAGTTCTTGTTGTAATCGGAATAGGCGGTTCTTATCTTGGCGCGAGGGCGGCAATTGAACTTTTGCGTTCTCCAAACTATAACCTTATAAAAAAGGATACTCCGGATATTTACTTTGCGGGAAATGGTCTGTCTGCGGCGGCGCTCAATGAAATCATAGAGCTTATAGGCGACAGAGATTTTTCCGTTAACGTGATTTCAAAATCGGGCGGAACACTTGAACCGGCACTTGCATTCAGAGTTTTCAAAAGCCTTCTTGAAAAAAAATACGGGTCTGCCGCAAAAAAGCGCATAATAGCGACTACTGATGCAAACTGCGGCGTTCTTCATGATATGGCCGTTGCGGAGGGATGGGAGCGTTTTGTCGTTCCGGACGATGTGGGCGGCAGGTTTTCCGTTCTCTCCGCCGTCGGACTTTTGCCTATGGCGGTCGCCGGCATAGATATTGAGCAAATACTGAAAACAGCGGAGGCGGAGATGCATGATCTTGGGCTGCTCTCCGTTGAAAATCCCGCTTGGATGTATGCGGGGGCAAGGCAGCACCTTTATGCAGGTGGCATAACTGTTGAGATTTTGGCATCCTATGAACCTTCATTCCGCTTCATGGCAGAGTGGTGGAAGCAGCTTTTTGGAGAAAGCGAGGGGAAAAACGGTATAGGTATTTTCCCAGCGTATGTCGAATATTCAGCCGATCTGCACTCTATGGGACAGTACATTCAGGACGGCCCTCGCAGGCTTATGGAAACGGTTGTGCTTTTTGAAAGCACCGGACAAAAACTTAAGATTCCGTTCGAGCTTGGTGATAAGGATAAATTAAACTATCTTGCCGGGCGAGATTTCGGAGACGTTTCCAAAATTGTCGCAAAGGCTGTTGCGTCTGCACATATTAAAGGGGACGTACCAAATATTTCTATAACTGTTCCAGAGAAAAACGAAGAGGGATTTTCTTCTCTTGTGTGTTTCTTTGAGATGAGTTGCGCGCTTTCGGCTTATGTTTCGGGAGTAAACCCCTTTAACCAGCCGGGGGTTGAGGCGTATAAGAGCAATATGTTCAGGATGCTTTCTCATGAGTAACTGTCAGATAAAAACTAATCGTTGAAGTTCTGCCAGATGTATGGTACTATATGTATTGAATAAGTATCACATATCATGCTTTCATGCCTGATATTAACTTAAGGAGGGTGCTTGCCATGGTTAAGATAATCGTCGGTCCTAAAGGAACCGGCAAAACAAAATCTTTAGTAGAACTTGTAAAGCGCGCTGTCGAAGAAGAGAATGGCAGTGTGGTCTGTTTGGAAAGAGATAAAAATTTAACTTACGATATCCCGTATACAGTCAGGCTAATTCATGTTAACGATTACAACTTTGGCTCAATAGAATTTTTTAAAGGGTTTATAAGCGGACTTCATGCGGCTAATTATGATATTACCCATGTTTTTATAGACAGCCTTTTCAAAATGTTTGATAACCTTGAAATGGATAAGGCGGCGGAACTCCTTGACGACCTTAACGCTTTCGGAGAAAGGGAAAACATCAAATTTACGATTACAATAACAGCCGATCCGGAAAATATCGGTGATGATATAAAAAAATATTGTTAGTTAGAAAAAACGGCCGGCGCTGAATTAGGTGCCGGCCGTTTTTATTGACGTGATAAGCCTGATAGAGTAATATTAACAGGAATATTCAGCGCAGAACTGTAAACAGCTTTTCGCGCGCCTCTTTTATGCCGTCACATAGAG
>JAAYWX010000452.1 GCA_012516225.1 Clostridiales bacterium | reverse complement strand
TAAAAGTTTATCTATTTCTTCCATTACTTTTTGTGAATCCTTAAGCAACTCGTCATATGTTACTTCTTCTATATCTTCTTCTGGAAAATCAATAGATACTTCAATATGAGCCAACATATTAAGCAGTGTATTTCTTATTTCATTTACTTTAGTTGAAATACTACCTTCAAGTTGACTTAAAGAAACATTATAACTTTTATCAGTTTTAGCTCTTATTAAATCTATTACAGCCTCTGCTTGAGACAAATCTAATCTACCATTCAAAAAAGCCCTCTTTGTAAATTCTCCAGGTTCAGCTAATCTAGCACCATTTTTTAATAAAATTTCCAATATCTTTTTTACAGCAATCATTCCACCGTGACAATATATTTCAACAATATCTTCCCTAGTATAAGTATGAGGTTCTTTCATATAAACTATCAACACCTCATCTACAATAGTTCCATCTTCTGGATTATATATATGGCCATAAGTAAGTCTTCTATTTACTGCTTCTTTAAAATTTTCTATGGTTTTGCCTTTAAAAACACTACTTGCTATACTTAATGATTCTTTTCCACTCATTCTAACTATGCCAATTCCTGCTTCTCCCATAGCTGTTGAAATAGCAGCAATAGTATCCAATTTATTTCACCTGCCTTAATATAATATAAACCCAGTATTATACTGGGTTTAGTTAGATTCTATTACGACTCTTCTATAAGGTTCTTCACCTTCACTGTGAGTTGTTACACCTTCAACATTTTGAAGTGCCGAATGAATAATTCTCCTCTCATAAGGATTCATAGGCTCAAGTCTCACAGGTCTTTTGCTGTATTTAGCTTTGTCAGCCATTTTATGAGCAAGTCTAATCAATGTTTCTTCTCTTTTCTTTCTATACCCTTTAGTATCTACCAATACCTTGAAGTAATTCTCCCTATCTTTATTCACTATTAAACTCAATAAATATTGAACTGCATCTAAAGTATTTCCTCTTCTACCTATTAAAATACCCATATCTGTAGAACTTATATCATCTATATCAACATATAATGTAGAGTTCTTTCTCTTGACATTACTTCTTGCACTAATTCCCATACTATTCATAAGCATATCTACAAAGTTTTCTGCAATTTCTACAGGATCACTTACAACTGTAACTTTTACCTTGGCATCCTTAGCTCCAATAAGTCCAAACAAACCTTTACTTGGTTCTTCAACAATCTCAGTATATACATCTTCCCTGTCAACACCTAACTCTCTCACAGCTTCTTCAATAGCATCTTCTACCGTTTTAGATACTTTAACAACAGACCTCATGTCAGTTTTATTCCTCCTTAATCTTACCCAAAGACCTATTAGAAATTATTTGTTGTACTATTTGGAATATATTACTTACAACCCAATACAAAGCTAAACCAGCTGGAAAAGATCTAGCTGCCCACCATATCATAAATGGAAGAATAATATTCATAGTTTTTTGAGTGGCTTGAGTTTGAGGATCAACATTTTGACCAGTATTCATAGTTAAACTTGATATATAGGTTGTCACAGCTGCTATCAATGGCAATCCCCATAAATATGGATCAGGTTGTTCTAAATCAGCAATCCATAAAAATGTCTTGCTTAAAGCTGCATAAATTTCTTTACTTTTAAACACATAAGTTATAGGATCTCTTAATGCATTAAAAAATCCCAATATTATTGGCAATTGAATTATAAGGATTAGACAACCAGAAAATGGATTCACTTTGTTTTCTTTATACACCTGCATAGTTTTGGCTTGCATGGTCTGTGGGTCATTTTTATATTTATCTTGAATTTCTTTCACTTTTGGTTGAATATCTTGCATTTTTTTCATGGACTTTGTCTGACTAATTCCAAT
>JAAYWX010000143.1 GCA_012516225.1 Clostridiales bacterium | reverse complement strand
GCACTAAAGAAGGCAAAATAACTTATCCGAAGCAGGAACTTCCCGACAAAGTTAAGTGGGGGCCTGAGAAATGGGCTGTGGACTATCGCGATAGAAACCGCATTAACTGCTATGATACAGGAACATCTCCCTGCAAGGTGGCCTGTCCTGCCCACATTGCTGTTCAGGGCTATCTGAAAATGGCGGCACAGGGCAGATATAAAGATGCTCTTGCTCTTATCAAAAAAGAGAACCCGTTCCCTGCAGTTTGCGGAGCTATCTGCAACCGCCGCTGTGAAAGCGCTTGCACACGCGGAACGATTGACCAAGCAGTCGCCATTGACGAGGTCAAGAAATTTATAGCAGAGCAGGATCTAAAAGCTGAAACAAGATATATCCCGCCGGTTGTACAACCCTCTATGAGAGGCCCATACAAGGAAAAGATCGCAATTATCGGCGGCGGACCGGCCGGTTTAAGCTGTGCGTTTTTCCTTGCTGAAAAGGGATATAAGCCCACAGTGTTTGAAAAGGAAAAGCGCCCCGGCGGTATGCTGATGAATGGTATTCCTTCTTTCCGGCTTGAAAAGAATGTTGTTGAAGCCGAAATTGATATTATCAAGGCTATGGGCGTTGAAATAAAGTGCGGCGTTGAAGTCGGCAAAGACATCACAATAGATCAGCTCCGCAAGGAAGGATATAAAGCGTTCTATGTTGCCATTGGATGCCAGGGCGGACGAAAGATCGGCGTTGAGGGAGAAGATGCCCAAGGCGTTATCGCCGGCGTTGATTTTCTCCGTGCTGTAAACCTTGACGAGAACGGTACGAAGCTGAGCGGGAAAACTGTCGTTATAGTCGGAGGAAACGTTGCGGTGGACGTTGCAAGAGCTGCACTTCGGTGCGGATCCGAAACCGTTAATATGTTCTGCCTTGAAACGCGTGACATTATGCCTGCAGACCCGCAGGAAGTTCATGAAGCCGAGGAAGAAGGCATTGTTGTCAACTGCGGCTGGGGACCCAAAAAGATCCTCACAGAGAACGGCAAAGTCAAGGGTATTGTATTCAAGCGTTGCATAAGCGTATTTGATGAGGAAAAGCGCTTTAATCCCAAATATGACGAAAATGACGAGATCACTTTAGAGTGTGAGAACATTCTCCTCTCTGTCGGACAGAGTATTATGTGGGGAGATCTGCTTTCCGGATCGAAAGTACAGCTTGGACGCGGAAACTGCGCGGTTGCAGATTCTGTTACATATCAGACCGCAGAACCGGACATTTTTGTCGGCGGAGATGTTTATACAGGCCCCAAATTTGCCATTGACGCGATTGCAGCCGGAAAGGAAGGCGCTATTTCCATACATCGCTTTGTACAGCCGCACAGCAGTCTTACAATAGGCCGCAACCGCCGCCAGTTTATTGAGCTTGACAAAAACAACATTGTTATTGAAAGCTACGACAATTCATCTCGCCAGATTCCGGGAACGGTTGAAATTGAAAACGCGAGCAAGTCTTTCCGCGATACGCGAAAAACGTTTACTGAGGAACAGGTTAAGATTGAAACAGCACGTTGCCTGAGCTGTGGTGCATCCGTTGTAGATACAAATAAGTGTATAGGTTGCGGAATTTGTACTACCAAGTGCGAATTTGACGCTATACATCTTTACAGGGAGCTTCCGGAGTGCAGCAAGATGGTTAAGGCTGAAGAAAAGGTTAAGGCTCTTCTCCCGTACATGATCAAGCGAGAGTTTAAAATCCGCTTTGCCAAGAAAGAAAAGTAATTTTTATGCATGAATTAGGTATTGTTTTCAACATTATAAAAACCATCGAAGATGTGGGGGAAGAACACGGACTTACCCAAGTATCTTCCGTTACTTTGGAAATAGGAGAAGTATCTGCAATTATACCTGAATATTTGATAGACTGTTGGAAATGGGCTGCAGCCAAATCGCAGCTGTTAAAAGGTTCTGAGCTCAAAGTTATCACGTTGAAAGCCTTTACCTACTGCGAAAACTGCGGAAAGTCTTATCCGACAGTAGAATACAAAAAAATATGTCCTTATTGCCAAAGCGAGGACACATATCTTCTAACCGGCAACGAGGTCAACATCAAAGAAATTGAAGCAATGTGACAATTTGCACATTATCCGGCCCTTGGACGCAGAATATGCGGCCAAGGGCTGAATTTTTTATATGCGGATATTTCGGTAAAGTCGCAGTAGCAACAAATCAGACCTTTTTAAATATGATGGGATAAGGGCATAGCCTGCAAAAAATGTAAAGAAGGAGATCGGATGAATTTTGATCGCACAAGGGTCAATGACCTTGAATATATAAGGCGGACGAGAGGAGCAAAAAACTGCCGAAGCACCTTTCTCAGAATAGCTGAAACTCAAAGGCAAAAAGCGCTGGCGCTTATAAACGACAGCGGGCTTATGTTTGCAACTTTTTTTATTCTCAGAGATGAAATTATAAAAATGAACCTGAGAGAGGAGCTTAATGACAGAGGAAAAACCGCAATGGAAATCTGCGATATTATTCTTGGCGACAAAAGCGGATTGCCGAGTTATGACAGGAGGATTGACGAAGAAATCGGAAACGTTAGGGAAACTTTGTTGTGGATATTTGGTACGGGAATCCGCGATGACGGGTTAAACGAAGACTTTGATCAGATTTTAGATAATGCTGCAGCGGTGCTTATAAAAGACCACTGCGAGAGCAGTGTTTTGCCGGACGTGATAAAACTGATATTTGAAAGAAACCGAAAAGGACGCTATTTTCATGATATAGCATGGGTCTGCTTTCAGACCCGAGACGTTAATGCTCTGCGTTTTATAGCGGGCTACCTGCGTTCCGGCAATCCTAAAGACAGAGCGCTTGCACGCTCACTTCTTAATCTGCCGGAAGACATTCCGCTTAGGACGGTACAAGACAGGGAAAGAAGATATCTTGAATATATAGAATGGCTTCGGGAAAACGACCCTTATATTTATTTTACGGGTGAGAGTTTTCAGTTTAGCAACAGCCCGATTTTATGCAGTGTGGATCTAAATGCGAAATATCTCTGCAAGGACTGCGCGGAATGTATGCGCAAACGCCCCATCGAACTGACAGAGGAAGAACGCAGCAAAATAAGCGAATTTTTCAGTTTGACGGACGAGGAAAAAGCGGAGCTTGCGCGCACCTCGCAAAAGTTATACAAGGAGAACCCATCACTCTGGGAGCAGTGGATACATTATCCGGTCGACGAACAAATTTATACGTCGAGGCTTGGCAGCGGAGGTGAGCGGGTATGATAACTGTTGCGGGCAGGGAAATGAGGGTATCGGACTTTAGCACCGGATTTAGAGGAAGCAGCGTTGAAAAAGAAATTATAAACACACTTATTTCAAGCGGCCGGCAATACAGCTATGACTCGGCTGAACAATTGGAATTTGAGCTTAAACTTCGGAGAGAAATTGTTGTTTCCTCCTATGACTTGAATAAAAGCGGATTAAGATTTGAGGTATTTCGCAAGACGTTCTGCAATCCGTTTTACTGGAATAGAACGCAAGACGGGGGCTTCAGCCTTAAAAGCAATGTGAGACCAAGCGACGCGATACTTGACATATACAGAAACGGGCAGAAGTACGGCACCGAATGTGCGACGGCCATGATGGCAGTATATTATAAAGCGTTGCTTAACGTTTACTCCGAAAAGCTTTTTAACAAGGTGTTCCCAAGAATTGAGCTTATGAACTGGCACAGAATTGACAGGCTTCTCAAGGATGTAGGGTATATGCAAAGACGGGACGATTACCTTCCCGGCGACCGCAGATATTTTTCAAATCCCGACGTAAACCCGCTTACGCCGGAGTGGCAGGGGGAAAATGTGATTGACCTTGGGGGAGGGCTTTATTATGGACATGGAATTGGCATACGCAGAGCGGATTCCATAATTGCGGAACTTAACCAAAACAGAAGCAGAAATGCTGATGAATATGCAAGACTTGTAGATTCGGCAGGACGTCCGGACTTTAAAAGGCTGGCACTTGCAAGATAATAGACTGGCGGGACGTTTTATGCCCCGCCAGCTTTGCTTTTGAATTTTCAAAATATTATGCCGTAGGAAAAGGTTAACGGCGGAAACGCATTATACTTTAAACATTTGAAAAGAATATGTTATTATGGTATTAGATATATATGGAC
The DNA here is from genome assembly GCA_012516225.1 of Clostridiales bacterium. Lineage (GTDB taxonomy): Bacteria > Bacillota > Clostridia > Oscillospirales > Oscillospiraceae > UBA2658. The sequence goes on along the minus strand of JAAYWX010000143.1, from coordinate 1,528 downwards.
ATTTAATGGCAAACAAGGAGGGACAGGCTTTGATTCTTAGGAAAAGAAACAAAAATAAAAAAAGATCGTTAGATGAAAAGCAAAAACTGTTTCCCGTCAGGTGTGATGAGGATTGTATACCGAACAGATATACCATAAATTGTATGTGGTATTTTATTACGGTTATTCTCATCTTTGCCGCGATGCAGCAGATAGGCATATGTATAGTCGCCAACGGTCTTGCCATGCCCGGACTTCTTGGAGCGTCGGCGGTTTTGCTTACGGCGGAAGTAGTCGGAAATCTTGCTGACCGAAATAGTGCATGGCTGAAATACTTTTTCGTTTTGATGTCAGTAATAGCTGTTGCGGTGGTTGGCATTTTTCTGACATATCATACGGTTCTCGCTTCGGTGGTTCCTCTCCTTATAGCTGCGCAATACTCCCAGCAAAATGTATTAAGATTTGCATATATACTGACCATCATCAGTATTTTTGCCATTACCATATTGGGATATAAGTACGGACTGTGCGATGCCAACATGGTTATGCTTACCGTCAAAAATTCGGGAGACTACGGAGAGCATTTGCTTTCCAAAGTTTTTGCGCTATCGGAGCGCTGGGACTCTATAATCCTTTTTTATGCCATTCCGAGAAGCCTTATCATAACATCCTTTGTACCGATGATAAATGCCATTGTAAAAAACAGAAAAGAAATGATTATGCGTGATATTGAAATAAAATACAGCGGAGAACATGACCGCATGACAGGGTTTTACAACAGGGAGAAGTACGCGTCTATGCTGGAGGAATCTTATTGGAAGCTTGAAAAGGCGGCAATAGTGTTTTTTGACCTCAATAATCTGAAGCTGGTAAATGATACTTACGGACATGATAAAGGGGACGAGCTTATAAGGCGTGCGGCAGACAGTATACGCGGAGCGCTTAAAGAAAATATGGATGCTTACAGGTTCGGCGGAGATGAATTTATGGTTGTCATTCCCGGTGGAGACGAAGCAGAGGCGGAATCACTGATAGAAAACTGGCAGCAAAGACTGAAAAAAATAAACAGCCTCCCCGGAACAGCGGAGTGTTGCATAGCTTATGGCTATGCGGTCGGTTCGGGCAAAGAATTTGACGAAATTTTGCGGCAGGCAGACAAAAATATGTACAAAAACAAAGCAAGCGGAAAATCTCAGAGAAATGGCCGATAAACCGGACTTATGTATTTTATTCATCTCATACAGAGCAATTTGCAGTTTAATGGCTGTTGTCTGAGCTGCCCATATTTTTCTATAGTTGGATATGCCGCAGATTGGCAAGTTGCGGACACTGCTAACGTCTGGATTTTACGGCAGGGAGAAGACTCAGCAATTACTTTATTTGTTTTGCTGTTCTTATCTCTTTGGACAGATATGTCTGCCGCACCGCTTTGTTAAAGCAGTACGGCATTATTAGCTGCTTAATCAACTCTGTATAAATCGGGTTTTGATGCGGAATCGTTGCCGGACAGATTATAAACAGAGATTATTAAGATATACTTGCGCACGGT
>JAAYWX010000142.1 GCA_012516225.1 Clostridiales bacterium | reverse complement strand
GAGAGCTTTATGCAGAAGACGGGCAAACTCCATCCGCGTTATCGGAATATCCGGATGAAAACGTCCGTCAGCACCGGAAAAAATGTCGGTATATCCGTATTCAAGAACAGATTTTTCAAACCATTTTCCTTCAATATCTGTATATGTGTTTTTACCAGATGAGACAGATTTGGTTTCCAAAAAAGCAGAGGCATCCGCGGGAATAGTTATGGACGCAATAGAGAGAATAAGGATAACTGCAATTAAAGGTTTTAATTTTTTCATGACATCCTCCATGCATTTTAAAAGTTTTGTATTATTTGGACGGCAAGTAAAAAATAAAGTTCCGTCCAGAAGGTGCGGTTTAATAGAGAAACTTGTTGAACGATACCCCAAACCGATACGGAAAAAGGAAGAAAGGCATTGTCCCTCAAGGGATAGCGCATCTTCTTACATGCTGGCATAGCCCAAGTCGGCAGATTATCTTATTCGTAACAAACAGTCAAGGGTTCGATCCCTCCCACCGGCTCCAAGGCTTCTTGGAAGTATTATTTATCCTATGCTGTACGCTAATTTGTATTTGTATCTATATAAATATCTATTTCATCCGAATCCTCTGACGATTTATGCAACAATCCTTTTGAGTGGCGGAACGCCTCAGAGAGCTTCTACAGTCATAAGGTCGATGCCACAGAACCATTTTATTAAATGCATAGCTTTTTGCAATGGAATATGCGATAATCTATGTAACGAATAGTAATAAAAATCCTGATTGCAGAAACTTAAAGATGGGGTTAACTAATTTGATAGAAACGAAAATCAAAGATATATTACATCCGGACAATGTGGTCCATCCGAACGGTCTTAGACGTAAAAATGCGCCTTACCTTATCATGTGGGTACTTTACTATGCATGGGTAGTTACGTTCGCGACATGGTGAACGGCTTCACCGGTTGTGGCTTCCGCTTTTGACATCCAAATCAGAGACTTGATGCACATCGTTAATTTGCTATCGTCAGCGGCATTTGTCTTTGTTGTACGAAAGAAATGGTTTATAAATGCTGCAATGGCTGGCGCGGTTCTGATCGTCATGAGTATGATTGCGTTTTACATGCTACCGTCCGCTTCGTTTAAAATGCTCGCCGCTGTGACAGGTTCCATCGCCATTGGCTGCGTTAACGTTTGTATCCTGATCCCTTTTGTATTTACCATTAACAACACCGAGAAGTTCTGCGCGGTTGTATCCAGCAACATGCTGATTCAGTTGATAGCGCTGATCAATGAGCACACCTTATCCGGTCTCGCAGAACCAATCCTGTCTTATTCGCTTCTTCTATGTTCTCTGAGTACCGTCCTGTTTTTTAAAAAAGAAGCGGGACATGCAAAGGAAGGTCAAGACCTTGCCGAAAAGCCCGTCATGCACCGGCATGTGTACCTTTCAGCCTTTTTCAACTGCGCTATCGCAATTATGTGCAAGAGTGCGGGCAAGGGAATTCTCAACATTGCTGCGGCCGGTTAAGGCGCATACGTTCTCAATCGGGTATTACATGGGCGTCCTCGCAGGATGCCTGGTTTATTTACTTGTGTACGCCTTCGCGTACATATGGCTTGGGAACATTACTTTCTCCAGCGTTGCCATCGGACTTTTGTGTAATGCATTTATCCCGCAGGCATCCAGGCTTGTCATCCCCTTTGCGGTTTCGCTGGGGCTCGGCAGCACAATCGGGATGATTAATATGTATTATATCGTCGGCGTAATAGAGAAAAAGTACGATAGTATGCGCTACCTCAGGCTGTCCATTCTCTTTATCGGCGTCTTCGGAGGAGCGTCAGACATCGCAGTGGTCAATATGATTAGTCGGGTCGGAACCTTTGAAATTTCCATTTCAGCCTCTATCTTGTCGGCGGTGGTCATGATCGCATTTATGTTTGTATCGCCCATCATGGAGCGTGCGGACTATGTCTACGATTGGAGATTTGATTCTAACCACACGGAGGTTGGCAGAGAACGGCTCGCGCTTGCTGAGGTATGCGATCTGCTTTTACAGAGCTACATGCTCAGGCAGATATCGGCGATCCTTCCCATCGCCTACTCCACGGTCAATACTTACTGTACCTCGGCATACCGGAAGCGCAACATTAACAGCCGGGCTGAGCTTTTACTTAAGTTTAAGGATCATATTACGAAATAGAAGTGCCCGCAAAAAACAGCGCCTCATTAGTTCTAATGAGGCGCTGTTTTTGCGTTTCAGGAGAACTAATGAATAGACAATTCTGCGGAAACGTTTCAGGATAGAGTCATAAGTTTGTTGTTGCGGATCAAATGTAAGAAGGAGGTGTGGAAATGTGAAATGGTTTGAGGCTTTCAGGCAGAAAAGGACGCTCCGACACGAAAGAGACGCTCCGAAAGCAGTAAAACCGGTCGATGATGTGGTTGGTGAAGCAGCTCCGACGCTATCTGCCAACGAACCGTCCGAGCGGATTGCCTTGCTGACGCCGCGCGAGCACGAGCTCTTTTTGCTGCTTTTGGAAGGATACACCCTGAAGGAATCCGCAAAACAGCTTTCGATCAAATACTCAACGGCAAATACGCATATGACAGGTATCTACAAAAAACTGAATGTGAGTTCGAGAGCCGAATTGATTATCAAATACCATGACACAGGCAAAAAAATAATTTTTAATCATGTGCGGAACAACGAAGCCGAAGCAATCTATTTTGTTATCTTCATAAAAAATTGAGGGGATTTTATAATGAAAAGAAAAGTAATATCTGTTCTGATAACTGCGTTCCTTATGATATCTGCTTTTCCTGTCGGCGCCTTTGCGGTCAATATTCCAACCTCATGGAGAGCGCCCAGTTCACTGATGGCGGGTGTTACCGATCAATTTGAGTACCAAACCAGTATTTATTTTTCCGTTGATTCAGAATTATTAAATTTTATTGATCCCGACAAAACGGATTATGAGGTACTTGGCATCGACAGTATCGGCCATACCGCGCAGATTGATTGGAAGCTAAATGATGGAAGTTGGCATTATACACCCGACTGGGACACCTTGAGCAAAGATTATTCCTATGATTCCGGTATCTATGCGCAGACAGGGTATCTGGACGGCGAAACAACGCAGGAAGTAACTATTTTTGACCTCCGGAACGGAGACGGTGGAGAAACTCCGCTGCAAGCAATGCTGGGGAGTGCCATGATCCGCGGCTCTGAGGAAAGCGGCGAAGACAACAGACTGGATCTCAAAAATAATACGTTTTATTTTCGGGTAAGGTTGATGGTCGATTATTATGATCAGAATTCTGGAAAAAAACAGTTCGTTTATTCCCCATGGTCAGAGGTCATGGCATACGGGAAAAATGCCACAGCGCTTGAAAAACCGACATATCTTGAAAAAGCAACTATCTCGAATCCGATTGTGGGAAAGAACGACGACGGTTCACCCAAGATTACCTTTACTGTAACGACTCCAAAACAGGTACAGGATGCGAATAACTATATTAGGGCCAAGGATGCAAGTTCGATCGAAGTTCAGCACCAAATTAATATTAACAATACCGGTTGGATCGAAGGAGAAGCCGGCGTCTGGTGGCTTTCCGGGGAAACCCGCAGCATCAACGTACCGGCAACATATGACAACGGCAAGACAGTCGAGGTAGACAAAGCGTATATTCAGGTCCGTATGCGCTATATCTATGCCGGGGGCGCCAATGTCGGAGCTCTGGCATCCGAGTGGTCAAATATTGTTTCGGTTAACACTCCTGCGTGGAGCAACGCCAGTACATGGGCAACGGAAGAATTGCAGAATGCATCTGAACTCGGTCTCATTCCTGACATCCTGAAGGGCGCCGATATGACAAAGCCCATCACCCGCGAGGAATTCTGCGAGCTTGCCGTGCTACTTTACGAAAAGGTGACGGATACTGTGCCTGCGCCGGCATCACCCAATCCGTTTACCGACACAACAAACAAACAGATCCTCAAGGCTTATGCCTTAGGCATTACCGCTGGCACTTCGGCCACGACTTTTTCGCCGAAAACGCTTATCAATCGGGAGCAGTGCGCCACCATGCTGTTCCGGGCAATCAAGGCCATCGCCCCGAATGCCGACTACAGTGTCGCCGGCATCAAGGATTTCCCCGACCAAAAGTATATTTCATCCTGGGCGGTTGAAGCGACCAAATACATGTCAAAGCTTGTCATCATTAAGGGTGACAAAGCCGGCAATTTTATGCCAAAGGCGACCACAACGTCCCAGGCCGCTGCCGGTTACGGCATGGCAACCCGCGAAGCGGCAATCCTCATGACGGTCAGGACATACGAAACCATGAATTGAGAGTTGAACCAAGGTGCGGCAGAGCGCGGGAAATAGCGCTCCGCCGCTATATCTCGGAGGTGTGGAATGAAAAGACCATATTCGGCGTATCGGCGCCATTACGCCGGACTTATCGCTTTTATTTTATGTACTTCGATACTCATAGGCTGCGGAGGCAATCCGAACGGTACTGGCGGGAAACGAGAGATTCCCGCTCCAAGCGAATTTTCGGAAGTAACACAAGACGTTTCTAAAACCCTTGAGTAAAATCAAACAATCGAGGTACAGGGTACTGCATCTCAGGATATAGGTACCGTTGCGACTCTGAAAGAAATCAAGCAAAAAGTGATATTAGCCGGATATGAAACTACCGAGCTGTTTGAGATACAAATGACAATGGCGGAGGGTATTGCAGACGGTTTTAATATCGTGATCGGCGGCTCGCAGAATCCGGTGCTGGAGTTCGAAACGGCGTCTCAGAATCCACCTCTGATTATAAAGACGCTTACGCACTGATGACGCAGATCATCACGGCCATGAGCACGCTGCTGAACCAGTCTTTGGGAAAATACAACAAAGAGCACCAGGAGGGTGACCCGAAAAATGCCGCTGAAGTCATGCCGCTCCTGTTTAATTCCATAGAACTGTGCTTAACAGCCTGTTTCTGCGAGGACAAAGCTGCGTATGGGGAATTGTGGCGGCGGCAGAAATGGTTGGAATAACGGAAGCAAAGATGACGCGCAACGGAGCTCATGACTATACGCTGTCAGGCAAAACCTTCGGCGGTAAGGTTTTTGAGATGAAAGGCGTATACGATCCGGCCACCGGAGGCTTGCGTATGGTGAATAATACGGGAGGGACCATAACGGAGTTTTTTGAATTCATTCCGCTGGGAGACGGGCAATACGCGTTTCAGAACGATACAGAACGAGCTCTGGGGGTTTATCGGGATGGAAATCTTGAGTCCTTTGTATACACGAGAGCCGGCAGTAACGCCGGATACGACAACAAAACCGACAGCATTTTCCCTGCAGGAGCGCCAGTTGACGGGAACTGGGCCGCAGGCCGCGGCGAGAACGACTACGCAGAGCACTATTCCTTTGACGGTCAAACCGTTAAGCTGAACGTGAAGACATTCGGCGGAAGAATAATTACCGAGATTCCCGTTTCCGCCAAAGCATCGTAAGGGGGAAAACAGTATGAAATTTTGCATTTTTGTAATTGGGAACAGGCTAAAGCGCTTTGTGGCCGCCGTGCTTTGTCTTGCACTTGTCGTCTCCCTCTGCGGTTGCGGAGGCAAGACGTCGGATACGGTAAAAATCGTGGAAACATACATAGACGGTTTTTCAAAGCTATATGAGAAGGGCTGCGAATATACCGATTCAGGGCTTCAGCTTCAGGCGGATTACGCCTACGGCTGGGCCGCTGCATCTGTTTCCTCCATGCGTTACTGTGTGGACTGTATGCTCTACCTGAAAGGCGAAGGCAAATCCCTCGAGGATGTTGTAGGAGAAAGAATGGGCGATTGGGACGAAATTGCGTCTTTAAGCTACGCTTCCCCTTACCCCTGGTATTTTGAAGGTCTCGTATATAACATACAGGGGGAAAACACTGCCGCAAAATGCTGCTATGAAAAGGCAATACTGAATACGGCGTTTTCGCCTGAGCATGACGAAGCCTTGTCCGTGCTGCAGGTGATGTCGGTTAAAGAATTAAAATACGTTAAGGGTAAACTGACAGAACTGGAGGATCAGATCTTTGCCGCCTATGAGCCGGAGCATACGGCTTATCCCAGGGAAGAACTCGGATTCAGCGACAGCTATCTCCGTACGCTCGCACGGGAATGCCTTCTGCGGGATTCTACAGACTATCGCGGCGCTCTGCGGCATTATGAAGCCGCGCTTAAGGTCAATCCCTTTGAAGGGGATAATTTTGTCGGCTGCGCCCTGATGCATCTGTATTTAGGAGAAATCGATAAAACCTTTTTCTATGTTAATGAGGGCTTATTTGTTGATCCGAAGCATGAAGGCTTAAATCATATTGCGGCAATTCTCAACGGGGAGGCATAACGGTGAGAAGGAGAATGGTTTTTATTCTGTTTGCGGCGATAATGTCGGTGCTTGTATTTCCTGCCGATGCGAGGGCGTTTTCCAACATTGATCTTTCCCGGGTGAAGTTCAGCACCGGCGAAGAAAAACTGCTGTTCGAGTTCGGAAATGTAAGCATAGAAGGAGAGCTCCGACAGGAAATCCCCTTTACCAGAGAGGAAATAGATAAAATCGTGGGCGAAACCCTCCAAGCGAAAAGACTGACTGAGCTAAATATCAAGGAAGCCAACGACAAGGTGGAAAAAGCGCATCGCGCCTCTGAATTTACCAAAGAAGATATGGAGCGGATCAAACAGAATCTTCTGACCACCGCGGAGGTTAGCCCCGTGCCGGAGGACCCTGTTACCGTGTTCAAGGTCATAGACAAGTATATGAGTACCTCCAGTTGGGACGATATCGGTACGGCCTCGGCGGATTTGCTGGAGCAATCCATGACCGCCAAGGTCAAGGAAACCGCAAGCGGATTTGTGGACCGGGCAGGAGAACTGGGCAAAAATGTAAACTTGGCAAACGAATGGATGGGGAGGCTTAATTCCATCATCAGTTTCTGCGAAATGTTGGCCGACGAACAGACCCACAGCCGGCAGAAGTGGCAGGATATCGCGGACGGCGCCGAGGCCAAACGCCTGCTAAATGATTTTTATGAGGCGCTGCAGGATCGCATCGAAAACTATAAGAATAAAAGTGACAAAGCCGGATGGAGCATTGTTTTCGACGAGGCTATGGCCAAGCGGACATTTTCCTTTTTCGGTGTGGACGATAACCATCAGTACTGGTATCTGAATATGAAGCTTAAACAGATCAACACAAACGAATACGGCAGTATTGAGGGCGATTACGAGGGGGAATATACGATCTCGGTAGAGCATGAGATGACCGGTTTTACCTCGCGGGCTGACGAGGCGCTCCTCCATATGGGCGAGATTGGCGAGGGGATCAAGAAAATCATGAACAGCCCGGGCGTGAAGTCAAATCTTAAAGCGACCTCCAAGGGCTCTGCCTTTATCAGCCGCACCATCTCCGGAACCTGCAAGGCTACCATCGATGATTCGGGAAATATCAATTTGTCGCTTCATGAGGATAAGGACGAAACCCAAATCAGTATCTCGGGTATCGCGGCAGAATTGACATTGTCCTTCGACGGTAGCGGTGTGATAAAAAACGAGGGAACGAT
>JAAYWX010000141.1 GCA_012516225.1 Clostridiales bacterium | reverse complement strand
TGAGTATTACGACCCATGGGTAAAGGAATATCAAAAAAACGGCAGAAAGCGCGTTTCCCTGCCCGAACTGACGGCAGAAGCGCTCAGATCTTCGGATCTTGTCATAGTTGCTACTGCCCATACAAATGTTGACTACGATTTTGTGCAGAAAAACGCCGCTGTAATATTTGATACAAAGAATGCAATGAAAAACATTTTAAACAGGGACAATATAGAGCTGTTGTAGGGTGGTTTTTAAATGAAGTATGTACTGATAGGGTGCGGCCGAATAGCAGCGAACCATTTGAAAGCGGCTGTCCAAAACGGGCTTTCCATTGCGGCCGTATGCGATATTGTACCGGAGAAAATGGAGGAGCTTTTATCGAAATTCGGGCTTGAAAAAGATTGCTCGATAGGACGCTATACCGACTATAAGGAGATGCTTTCATGCGAAAAGCCCCAGATTGCCGCGATTTCAACGGAAAGCGGGCTCCATGCGCAGATTGCACTTTCCTGCCTTGAAGCCGGAGCAAACGTGATAATCGAAAAACCTATGGCACTTAGCCTTGAAGATGCGGACAGGATAATCTCGTCTGCGGAAGAAAAGGGACTTAAGGTTTCAGTATGCCATCAGAACCGCTTTAATATGGCGGTAAGGGAACTGAAGCGCGCCGTTGGCGAGGGAAGATTCGGAAAACTTTCGCACGGAGCAGTTTGCGTACGCTGGAACCGCGGCGACAACTATTATGAGCAGGCCCGCTGGCGAGGAACGTGGGAGCAGGACGGCGGCTGCCTTATGAACCAGTGCATTCACGGGATAGACCTTCTGAGGTGGATTATGGGAGGCAAAGTATCAGAAGTCTGCGCTTTTACCCGCCGGCAGTTCCATAAAAACATTGAAGCTGAAGACGTTGGAGTGGCGGTGGTGAAGTATGAAAACGGAGCGATTGCTACGATAGAAGGTACAACGAATGTCTATCCGCGGAATCTTGAAGAAACTTTGTATATTTTCGGACAAAAGGGTACCGTTAAGCTCGGCGGCAAGTCGTGCAATAAAATTGAACTCTGGGAGTTTGAAGATGAGAGCGTGGACGAGGGAGAAATTAAAAGCCTGACGGAGGAAGTTACTGACATCTATGGTAACGGGCATATAAGCCTTTATAAGGATATGATTGAAGCCATAGATTCCGGTCGTACGCCTTTTGTCGATGCCTATGCAGGAAGAAGCGCGCTTGAGCTTGTACTTGCCATATACAAAAGCCAGAAGGAGAAAATGATGGTTAAGCTGCCGCTTGAGGATTTTGCCTGTACTGATATGGAAGGGGAACTGTGGGTTTGAGTGATTTTTTTGTCTGTTCGGACAGTGTGATAGATGATAACGTTAAAATAGGTTCTGGAACCAAGATATGGCATTTCAGCCATATACAAAGCGGCGCGATCATAGGCGAAAACTGTGTTTTGGGACAGAATGTGAATTTGGGGAACAACGTAAAAATAGGAAATGGCTGCAAAATACAGAATAATGTTTCCCTTTATGAAGGCGCGGAGCTTGAGGACTATGTGTTTTGCGGACCGTCCTGTGTTTTTACCAACGATTTGACCCCGCGCTCAGAATACCCGAAAGAAAGCTCGTGCTACAGGAAAACTCTGGTTAAAACAGGTGCGACGATAGGTGCGAACGCAACCATCGTATGCGGGCATACAATAGGAAGGTGGGCGATGATAGCCGCCGGTGCGGTAGTAACAAAGGACGTTAAAGACCATGCGCTTATGGCGGGAGTTCCTGCAAGGCGCATAGGGTGGGTCTGCAGGTGCGGCGAAGTGCTCGGAGATGACTTGAAGTGCAAAAAATGTGCGAGGCAATATTCCGAGAAGGGATCGGGACTTGTTGAAAAAGAGGCGGATGAATGAGGTTTCGGGATTTGAAAAGACAATATGAAGCTTTAAAACAGCGGCTGGATGAAGAAATTCAGAGCGTTATAGAGGAAGGCGAATTTATAGCGGGAGCAAAGGTTGGGGAGCTTGAATCAAAGCTTGCGGAATATGTGGGAGCGAAGCACTGCATAACTTGTGCCAGCGGTACGGACGCGATAAGGCTTTCCCTGATGGCTTTTAAAATAGGCTGCGGTGACGCTGTTTTTGTACCGGACTTTACTTTTTTTGCGACGGCGGAAATGCCCGCAGCGCTGGGTGCCGTCCCTGTATTTGTCGATGTTCTCCCCGACACATATAATATTGACCCTCAAAAGATTGAGGAGAGCATTCTGAAGGTAAAAAAAGAAGGTAGGCTGCGCCCGAGGGCGGTAATTCCGGTTGATTTGTTCGGACAATGTGCAGACTATGGCGCAATCGGAGAAATAGCGGAAAAATACGGGCTGACGGTGATTGAGGATGCGGCTCAGAGCTTCGGGGGGAAAATAGGAGAAAAGCGAGCATGCTCTTTTGGCAATATTGCGGCGGCCTCATTTTTTCCGTCAAAACCTCTCGGGTGCTACGGTGACGGGGGAGCGGTTTTCACTGACGATGAGAAAATCGCGGCACTGATACGTTCGTATGCGGTTCATGGAATGGGGGCAAACAAATACGACAATGAAAGGATTGGCCTAAATTCGCGGTTGGATACGCTTCAGGCGGCGGTACTGCTTGCAAAGTTTGATGCTTTTAAAGAATATGAGCTTGAAAAAGTAAACGAGGCTGCCGCTTGGTATACGGAAATGCTGAGCGGTACAGTGAAAACGCCGTCAATAAAAAGAGAACATTATTCAAGTTGGGCACAGTATACGATACGAACGGAGAATAAGGAGCAGCGTGAAGCACTGAGAAAGGCACTGAAAGAAAAAGGCATACCCAGCATGGTCTATTATCCGAAAGGCTTGCACCGACAGAGGGCTTTTGAGGGGTTACCGCTGTACGGGGCTTTTCCTGTGACCGACCATTTATGCGAAACGGTGCTTTCACTGCCTATACATCCTTATATGGAGAGAAACGATGTAGAGGAAGTTGCCGAAACTATAAAGGAATGCCTTAAAATGCCAAATTAAGCAAAGGCGGCTTTGCATAGTTAAAAGCTGCAGCTTCTTTTTCGATAGGAGGGGGAAAAGTGAATGCTTACGGAAAGCTGAACTATGGTTCATTGCTTGCGTTTATCGTGAGAAAAGCGTGGATAATCGCATTAACTGCTGTTATTTTTGGAGCGGTTTCATTTTACGCCACAAAGTTTATAGTTGCGCCAAAATACTCTGCCTCGGTCAGGCTGTATGTAAACAATAAGACGGAAGATTCCGGAACACTTACTCCTGGAGATCTGTCGGCGGCAAAGTCACTGGTTGATACTTATATAACCATTATTGAGTCCGATTCCGTAATAGACGAAATTACTGGCGGGGCGGGACTCGGAT
>JAAYWX010000439.1 GCA_012516225.1 Clostridiales bacterium | reverse complement strand
GTAAAGGCGCAAATTGGTGGTGTGTTATGTTTCCGCCCCTATGTTTTGTAGATATAAATCATGGGGTTTCTGCTACAAGTGAATTAAATATGGTAGAGAACAATCAAGAAATAAGGCCAAAATCAAAATTTGTGGAACTATTTCAGAAAACTAAAATACAAATAGGAAGGATGTTTAAATAAACATCCTTTTTTCTTGCATAAAAACTTTTATTTTACAAAAAATAAACTTACAAATAAAATGAAAGGAGGATTTACCACTTGAAAAAGAAAGTATTTATAGGGACTATAATCATATTACTTATTGTTTCAATATTTACCTTTTATGAACCTACAAAAAAACAATTAGAAACTTCAGCTAGCTATGATTATTATCAATCTTCTAGAGTATTGTATTGGGGAAGCAGGGGACAGGATGTAAAAAATGTTCAATGGAAACTCAGAAATTGGAAATATTATGATGGAAAAGTAGATGGAGTATATGGAGCTAGAACCTATAGGGCTGTCAGGAGATTTCAAAAGAAAAATGGCTTAAAAGTAGATGGAGTAGTAGGAGAAAGTACAGCTAGAGCTATGGGATTATCTCTAGGTACTACTTCAAGGGCTGCGGCTAGAAAGACATCTACTGCAGGGATTAATAGAAAAGATGATGTCTATCTACTTGCAAGGGCAATTCATGGAGAAGCAAGAGGAGAGCCTTATGTAGGGAAAGTAGCTGTAGGAGCAGTTATATTGAATAGGGTAAGACATCCTTCCTTTCCAAATACAATAGCAGGAGTCATATATCAACCCCTAGCTTTTACAGCTGTAGCTGATGGGCAAATAAATATGGCTCCTGGAAAGGATTCTATAAAAGCTGCTAAAGATGCAATAAATGGTTGGGATCCCACCTATGGCTGTACCTACTATTGGAACCCAGCTACAGCTACCAGTCGCTGGATATGGTCAAGAAAAGTCGTACTTAAAATAGGCAAGCACTGGTTTGGAAGATAGGAGGTGGAAAGATGAGAGATAAAAGATGGATACTTCCAACAATACTTAGCATTGCTCTTGTTTTATCTGTAGTTTGGGGGTACAATCAATTAACTGATAAAAAACAATTACAGCCCAATTTAACCAATGATTATCAAAGACTTTTTTATGATGCCTAAAAACATGTGGAAAACGTACAGGTTTCCTTATCGAAAGCTTTGGTTTCAGAATCTAGAGAACAAAATGTGCTACTACTTTCTCAGATAATGAACGAAGCCTATTTTGCTCAAGATAAACTTTCTCAACTGCCGGTGACTCACGCAGATATTGCCAAAACAGAAAAGTTTTTGACTCAAGTGGCAGATTATAGTTTTTCGCTTATACAGTCTCATTTAAATGGAGAAGAGATAACGAGCAAACAAAGAGAGGCACTATTTAAACTACAAGAAGGTTCTGCGAATTTCAACAGTGAATTGTCAGCTCTCCATGACAAAGTATTAGAACAAAACTTTACTGTGAAAAATACTAAGGGAAAACAGAAAAAGAAATTGGAAGAAGCAAATAAAAAGATGTTTGCTACAAGTCTGGGAAGTATAGAAAAACAAATGGGAAAGGCACCAGAGC
>JAAYWX010000140.1 GCA_012516225.1 Clostridiales bacterium | reverse complement strand
GTTCGTTTTCTTTCATAGGGTATAACTTCTACAGTATGGCATTAGTCGTGGTATATTGGTTTGCAATTTTGTCAGGCTGGGGACGTAGGCACGAAACTGATGAAGAGCTAATTGCCGACGGTGTGCAAATAGACGCATAGCTTTTATGTACAATTCTTTGCGGTTATGGCTCAAACTTTAAATTTGGCAGCGATTTGATATAAGCACCTATGCATAGTAAGAATATGTAATATATAAGCAAAAGCTTGCCGCCTTCAGTTTGCGCAGCCGCATAACTGCCGACGGCAAGTTTTTGAAAAAATCAACTATTTTAATAAAATCTGGAGAATAAACAATGAAGCATTATGATTTTGACACAGTAATAAAGCGCTATGGTACAGGAAGCTATAAATGGGACGAGATGACGAAAGTATCCAATGTCGGCAAAGATGTCATTCCTTTTTCTGTTGCCGACATGGAACTTGTCAATCCGCCTGAAATAATAGATGGTCTGAAAGACTTCTTAAATCACAGTGTCCTTGGGTATGCCCAACCCACAGATGCATATATCAATGCTGTTCAAAACTGGATTTTGCGGCGTCACAACTGGAAAATTGAGCCTGAATGGATAAAAGACGGGCCAGGAGTAATAAACGCCTTCTTTACCGCGGTAAAAGCTTTTACTAAAGAAGGCGATGGCGTAATGCTTATGACGCCCGTTTACTATCCTATGTACTATGCAATAGAACGCAACAATCGCGTCTTGGTAGATAACAAACTGATAGTATGCGGAGATCATTATGAAATAGACTTTGATGATTTTGAGCAAAAAGCAAAAGACCCTAATACAAAGATGCTGATTCTTTGCAGCCCGCATAATCCGACCGGAAGAGTATGGACAAACGAAGAATTGCAGCGTATAGGCCGCATCTGCATTGATAATAATGTGATAGTAGTATCTGATGAAATACATAACGACATTATTATGCCCGGCTATAAGCATACGGTATTTGCGTCAATTTGCGACGACTTCGCCCAGAATTCCATTACTTGCACATCTCCGAGCAAAACATTTAACATCGCAGGGCTGCAAACCGCCAATATGATTATACCCAGCAAGGAACTTCGCGACATCTACTGGAAAGAAATCTGCACAACAGAAGGAAATCCTAAATGCAATATCTTAGGTCTGGAGGCTTGCCGTCTTGCATACGAAAAATGTGAAGAGTGGCTCGAACAGCTAATTAAATTGATTGATACAAACCAGAAAATAGTCTCCGATTTTGTTAAAAAAGAATTTCCGCAGATTAAGGTGTTTCGTTTAGAAGGCACATACCTATTGTGGATGGATTTCAGTGAATTAGGCATAGAGTGTCGCGAATTGTCAAGGATTTTAAAAGAGGAAGCTCACCTGTTTTTTGATGACGGATATATTTTCGGCGAACAGGGGGCGGGCTTTGAGCGCTGGAACCTTGCTTGTCCCACTAAATATATATATCCCGCACTTGAACGTTTGAAAACGACATTGCGCAGACACATCTAAACGTTAAACACATAATAATAAGGGGAAATGAATAAATGCTTAGCGAAAAAGCAAAGGAATTATTTGCAAAACTTGATATGGAATATCCCGCAGTGGCAATTAAATATCACGCAGTCAAACCGCAGGATGTTGCGGCCTATGAAGGTGAAAAGCTGGCCTTTTGCCAGTATGTAAAATATGCCCAGCTAACAGATAAGACCTTTTATATTACAAAAGATGATGATGCCTGCTATGGGCAAATGGCTTTAGGCATGATACCGAAGCCCGCTGTGACCGCTTCTGGGCAGGCAGGCTATGATTTCGAAGTTTACCGTACACCTATTGCCGGTCAGCAATTATATCAGAAGCTTCCAGTATTGCTTCCCGGTACGGTAAATTATGTCCAATTTGCACAAGTTTCATTCTGTGATTTTGACCCCGACTTGATTATCTGCGTAGCAGATTTGCCTCAGTCCGATATATTGATGAGGGCAACAAGTTATATTTCAGGTGATCTTTGGGAATCAAAATCATCTCCCGTTATCAGCTGTGCATGGATGTATGCCTATCCCGTAATTTCAGGAAAGGCAAATCATATCACGACAGGTTATTATCATGGGCTCAAGCGCCGTAAAACTTATCCTGCCGGACTACGCATTATTGCTATACCTTTCCAAAAAATCGATGAAGTTGTTGCCGCGCTTGACGAAATGCCATGGACAACCATAGCGTTTCGCAATGATGATGAAAGCAAGAGAGAGCTGGAACAGCGAATAGCCCACTGGCAGGAAATGGCCTCCGAACTGAATTGTTCCGTACATTTGCATTAGGTTCTTCAAAAACTTTAATTTCTTGTTACCCAATCAGAAAGGAAACAAAATGAAGATTAACTATCAAGATTTATTTACTCCCATCAGCATAGGCAACGTCAAAATAAAAAATCGGTTTGCGCTCGCTCCGATGGGACCTCTTGGTCTTGCCGATGCTGATGGCGGATTTAATCAACGAGGTATTGACTACTATACCCGCCGGGCGCAGGGAGGAACAGGCCTGATTATTACCGGCGTTACATTCGCCGATAATACCGTAGAAGAGCATGGTATGCCAAACTGCCCTTGTCCAACGCATAATCCTGTACATTTCATTCGTACCGGCAAAGAAATGACTGAGCGGATTCACGCTTATGGTGCAAAGGTATTTTTGCAAATTTCCGGAGGTTTCGGACGGGTAACGATACCGACGAACCTTGGCGAATATCCTCCTGTCGCACCAAGCCCCATACAGCATCGCTGGCTTGATAAAACATGCCGTGAATTAAAAAAGGAAGAAATTAAGTTAATAGTAAAAAAATTCGGCGATAGTGCTTATAATGCTAAACGAGCGGGGTTTGACGGCGTACAGATCCATGCAGTTCACGAGGGATATCTTATTGACCAATTTGCTATCGCATTGTTTAATCAGCGGACAGATGAATATGGAGGTTGCCTTGAAAATCGTCTGCGCTTTGCCCGTGAAATTGTTGAGGAAATTAAAAGCCGCTGCGGTGAGGATTACCCTGTAGCGTTGCGTTTTAGTCCGAAAAGTTTTATCAAAAATTTGCGCGATGGCGCTTTACCGGGTGAAGACTTTATTGAAAAAGGGCGCGACATTCCCGAAGGCATTGAAGCAGCTAAGCTTCTGGTTCAGTATGGATATGATGCGCTGGATGTCGATGTGGGCAGCTATGACAGTTGGTGGTGGAGTCATCCGCCCATGTATCAGGAAAAGGGTCTGTATCGCCCATATGCCAAACTGATAAAAGAAAATGTAAATGTGCCTATTATATGTGCAGGACGCATGGATGACCCCGATATGGCAATCAAGGCACTCCATGACGGTGTTTGCGATTTAGTCAGCTTAGGGCGCCCTTTATTAGCCGACCCGGACTTTGTTAGCAAACTGCGCTGCGGCAAAATCGAGGAAATTCGTCCATGTATCTCATGCCAAGAAGGCTGCATGGGCCGCATTCAGG
>JAAYWX010000139.1 GCA_012516225.1 Clostridiales bacterium | reverse complement strand
TCTCCGGATTATTCCGCACCCAAAAATACGGCGAATATTTCGATTGCGGTATGCGGAGATATTGTCTGCCATTCGGGACTAAATTCGGAAGCAAAAAAAACTGACGGCTCGTATGACTATACCCCGATTTTCAGTGGTGCGGCCGATTTTGCAAAGAAAGCCGACTACGCCGTTTGCACATTGGAAACAACCTTTCCGGATACTGCGGAATATACGGGCTATCCGATGTTTAAATCTCCTCCTGCGCTTGCTTCAGGGCTGAAAGCAATTGGTATTGATCTTATAAATACGGCAAGCAACCACTGCATGGACTCATACAAAGGTGGGCTTGTCCGTACTCTTGACGTGCTTGACCAAAACGGGCTTGACCATATCGGGACATACAGGTCGGAAGAAGAACGAAATAAAAATAACGGAATCCTTGTTAAAGACATCAACGGAATCAGCGCCGCTTTTCTAAGCTTTACCTACGGGACAAACGGCATACCCGTAACCGGATTTGAATATGTAACAAAAATATTTTTCAACGATTATCTGACAACACTGAAAGATATAAACTACGATCTTATAAAAAAAGATATGGCTGCCGCCCGCGCTCTCAATACCGATATTATCGTTGTAATGATGCATTGGGGCAGCGAATACTACACAGAACCCGTCGATTACCAGAAAGAGCTTGCAGACCTGCTTTTAAAAGAGGGGGCGGATATTGTGCTCGGCGGACACTGCCATGTTCCGGAGCCGCTTGAACTTCGTCATTTCACGGACAATGAGGGAAACGAAAAAATAGGATTGGTTGCATACTGCCTCGGCAACTTTGTTTCCTGCCAGGAAGACAGGTATACAAACCTTACATCTATCCTTAATATCGATATCCAGAAAAATCTTGACACAGGGAAAACCTATTTGAAAAATGTGTCATATGTTCCGATGTATATGGTGGATTTAACAGATGTAGGGGTAAGCTCAAGCTGGAGGTACAGACTCTGGAATCTGCAGTCAGCAATTTCGGCATATAAGGGCGGAGATAATCTGGGCGTTATTAACGACACGCTGTACAAAAACATGGTACAGGGGCTTGAAGATCTGCACGGCATTATGGGCAATAAGTTCGACTATTATAACAACGGCGGAGTGGACGTTGTTAAATGGGCGGAGGAAAACCCGCTCTGATAAAATCAGAAAATTATGGGATAAGTAAAAAATGTTATGAGGGCGGACAGACAGCCGTGGAGCAGCTTTCCAAAAGTGTGCCGGGCAGGATTCAGTCCGCCTTCTCTGATTACGGCGGCGGCCTGTGCGTGGACTGAAAGACCTCCCCATCCGATTAAAAAGGAACACAGAGCAGCATTCTGCGCATTTGCGGAAAGGCCAAGCATGGAGCTTATCCCAGTGCCGATTTCAAGTATTCCCGTAAGCAGGCTGCGGGAAAAGTGCAGCTCTGTTCCTGAATAAGATGAAATCCCACCTGATAGGGATAAAAGCACGCCGGAGGCATCAAGGACTCCCACCAGCACGCTGAAAAATACTACAAATCCGCATACTGTTACCATTGAGGCCGTTGCCCGCTTTATACTTTCGGTGAATGCGGCAGAAAAACCAATAGGGGAGAAGGACAGATTTCCCCGGGAATCTCGATTGTTTCCTCTCTTTAGAAGTATTCCGCACAGCACTGCGGAAAGAATATGTA
>JAAYWX010000138.1 GCA_012516225.1 Clostridiales bacterium | reverse complement strand
GTACAGAGAGGGCGGTCTATGCTGAAATCCGTCCCGAAACGCGGCTTTTTCTGACCACTCCTGAGCCGATACGACGAAAGGTTACGAGTAGGCGTATACGTCCGCGCACGTTACAGCGCACTTAAGCGGCGGAGTTTTTCCGCAAGCAGGGTGGAACCGTGTTATTAAGGCACCCCTGAAATTATTTCAGGGGTGTTTTTTGTTTTATAAAGGCTTTTGCGCCTTGACGGGGAATAATCGTATTAGGTTTAATGCAGAGAATAATTTTAAAATTTTAAGGAGATATACAGAATGGATGAGAAGAAGTACACTTTTGAAAATCCGGAGTTTAAAAATGCCTATAGGCATACAACCTCCCATATTTTGGCGCAAGCTATAAAACGCCTTTATCCGGAAACGAAGCTGGCAATTGGCCCGGCGATAGAAGACGGATTTTATTATGATGTGGACTCGGAAACTGTATTCACGCCGGATATACTCGAAAAGCTTGAAGCCGAAATGCGGAATATATGCAAGGAAAAGATACCTCTTGAACGTTTTGAACTGCCGCGTACCGAGGCCCTCGAACTTATGAAGGATGAGCCTTATAAAATAGAACTTATCAATGACCTTCCCGAAGATGCCGTTATAAGCTTTTACAGGCAGGGCGATTTTACGGACCTTTGCGCCGGACCGCATATGGACAATACCGGCCGCATAAAAGGCAACGCAATAAAGCTGACAAGCTGTACTGGCGCATACTGGCGCGGGGATTCGAAACGCAAAATGCTGCAGCGTATATATGGCACCTGCTTTCAGAAAAAAGAGGAGCTGGATGCCTATCTCCAGCGCATTGAGGAAGCAAAAAAGCGTGACCACCGCAAACTTGGCCGTGAGCTTGACCTCTTTATGCTTACGGAGGAGGGACCGGGATTTCCGTTTTTCCTGCCTAAAGGTATGATTCTGCGCAACGAACTTGAAAACTACTGGAGGGAACTGCACAGAAAGTGCGGTTATCAGGAAATAAAGACTCCTATGATTTTGAATGAGGAGCTTTGGCACAGAAGCGGGCATTGGGATCACTACAAAGACAATATGTACTTTACGAAGATCGACGGGGATGACTATGCGATAAAGCCTATGAACTGTCCCGGAGGAATGCTCGCATATAAGCGCCGTCCGTGGTCATATAAGGATCTGCCTATGCGCGTGGGAGAGATGGGAGTAGTTCACCGGCATGAGCTTTCGGGCGCTCTGCACGGACTTATGAGAGTGCGATGTTTTACTCAGGATGACGCCCATATATTCATGACAAAAGAGCAGATGAAAGACGAGAGACTTGGGGTAATAAATAAAATAGACAGCGTTTACAATATGTTCGGGTTTAAGTACCATATTGAGCTTTCCACTTGTCCCGAGGATTTTATCGGCAGTCAGGAAATACGGGAGTACAGCGAAAATGTCCTGAAAGAAGTCCTTGAAAGCAACGGAAAGGAATATGTGATAAATCCGGGCGACGGAGCATTTTACGGTCCCAAAATAGATTTTCATCTTGAGGACGCTATCGGAAGAACATGGCAGTGCGGCACTATCCAGCTTGACTTCCAAATGCCGGAGAGGTTCGAGCTTGAGTATACTGGAGCGGATGGGGAAAAGCACAGACCGATTATGATACACACGGTGGCTTTCGGCTCCATCGAGCGTTTTATAGGGATTCTCACGGAGCATTTCGCCGGGGCATTCCCGCTGTGGTTGTCTCCTGTTCAGACAATTGTTATGCCGATAACCGACCGCAGCCGTGAATATGCGGAAGGAGTTTATAAAACTTTGCTTGACGCCGGAATAAGGGTTGAAGCCGACTACAGAAGCGAAAAAATCGGATATAAGATACGCGAGGCGCAGTTGCAGAAAATCCCGTATATGCTTGTTCTTGGAGACAAGGAAGCCGAGGAAAAGCTGATCTCTGTGCGTACACGAGCGGGCGGAGACGAAGGAACGATGACTCTTGACGATTTCATGGCAAAAATAAAGGAAGAGATTGCGCAGAAAAAAAACTGATGCCATTATTTCCATCAGTCAAAACCGCATAATTAATAAAACTCCTTCGTAGACTAATACAGGTCTGCAAAGGAGTTTTTTCATAGGCAAATAACAGATGTCCCGCCTTATTATATCTGGGGTATATCTGGGACGGACAAGTTTTGCCGAGCTGCATAAGGGAGGTATACAGTATGGATAGAAAGAGAATGTGCCTTTTGCTTGCGGTTGTTTTCGCACTGAACATCGCTGCCATTATGTTTGTGGGAGGAGCCGACGCCGCCTCATATAAAAGAGGGTCAACGGGAAGCATGGTCAGCAAAATACAGACGGTGCTCAAAAATCAGGGATTTTATAAAGGAGCCGTTGACGGAGTTTTCGGAAGCGCAACAGAGTCCGCCGTAAAAGCCTATCAAAAGAGGTTCGGGCTGACCGTAGACGGAAAGGTGGGTCCTCAAACTCTGAAGACAATGGGGCTTTCTGAAAGCAGCACTCAAAATTCCGATTCGGGAGACCTTGCCCTTCTTGCAAGACTTATTTCTGCAGAAGCAAGAGGAGAGCCTTATAATGGACAAGTTGCCGTAGGGGCAGTTGTGCTCAACAGGGTAGACCATCCGTCTTTCCCCAATACTATCTCCGGAGTTATATACCAAAGCGGTGCTTTTACCTGCATTACGGACGGGCAGTTCAACCAGCCTGTTTCAGAAAGTGCATACCGTGCTGCACGCGATGCGCTCAACGGAGTGGATCCATGCGGCGGCGCGATATACTATTTCAACCCTGCGACAGCCACAAGCAAATGGATATGGTCAAGGCCGCTTATAGTAGTGATAGGAAAACACAGATTCTGCGCATAGTTTATATACAAAAAAACTTGAACGGGCTGCCGAATTAAGCTATAATGAAACTAAAGTTGCAGCACTTTAAAATGCGCTTTTGGCTTCAGGAGGATAAAAATGGCTTATTGCAGATATTGCGGAGCGGAAATGCCGGATAAATCAGCATACTGTCCGTCGTGCGGCGCCGCTGTCGAAGGCAGCAGAAATACCGGAGGATTTAACACTTATTCGTCCCCCAACGATATTGAGGATAACAGGCTGATTTCTATTCTATGCTATTTCGGAATACTTTTTCTCATACCTTATTTAACAAAGCCGGAATCACAGTTTGTTAGATTCCACTCAAATCAAGGTTTGGTTTTGCTGCTGTTTTTAGTGGCGGCGGGTATTGCTTCAAGAATTCCGTTTCTTGGCTGGATTATAGGAATAGTCTGCGGGATATTCGCATTTGTATGCTTTATTATTGGAATTGTGAATGTCTGCAACGGAGAGATGAAGGAACTGCCCATAATAGGACAGATAAGAATAATAAAATAGGCCAAAAAGTAAAACAGAAATGCTGTGAAAGTCCGACAGAACCCGCACCGCATTTTCTTAAGAAGTGCAAAAACCGCTTCATGGCTACATGAAGCGGTTTTTCGTTTAAAGCAGGTTACTGTGCTCTGCCGCATTTGGGGCAGAATTTTTCATTGTGCTCAAGCAAAGTGCCGCAGCCCGGGCAATATTTAGGCACGTTCTGGGAAGACGTCTGCTGATAATAATATTGCGGGTTTTGAGAGCTTTGCTGATAGTAGTTCTGCTGGTTTGAGTTCTGGTGTCCGCTCTGCTGGTACGGGTTTTGGTATCCTTGCTGCTGATAGCCCTGTGAATAAGGATTCTGATAACCAGGCTGACCATATCCTGCGCCATTTGAGGATGTTTTTCCGGGGACTCCGATGTAAACAATGTCTTTGCTGAAAGCCATTATGCAAAGAAACACAGTGTTCAGGAAAATCAGCCCGCAAGCCCATCCTCCGCCCTTTCCGAAGGCTTGAGCAAGTTTAACCCAAGTCATAATCATGATTACAAGATTTGCAAGTGGAATAAGCAAAAGAAGGAACAAAACACCGTTTCCCCATGTTATTTTAAAAAGTACATACATATTGTAAAAAGGTATAAGTGCTGCCCAACCCGGTTCTCCAGCCTTTTCAAAAAGAATCCACAGGGACGCAATGGAAAGACCGGCTATAATAAGCCAGAATATTGTGTACCCGACCGACAAGTGATAGATGTCGGGGTAGAAATCATAATTGTAGTAGTCATAATAATTATACATATTTTTCCTCCCTCAAAAATTTGTCTTTTAAGAGAATCCCCTCATTCTCTAAAAACAGTCTACAGTATGACGTAAATATTCACAAGAGTTTTTTTATTTTTACGGCTATTTTTTGCGTGTACTTTAAGAATACATTTAAAAAGTAGGGAAGAGAAAAATTAAATTAGGGAAACCGGAGGACAGATTTCTACCGCTCTTCCCGGAAATAAGCAAGCCCAAGACTTGAAGGAGGCTGGTTTTCACGTTTTTTGCGTAAGGACACGGCTATAAGCACTATAACAGTTGCTATATACGGGAAAATAATATAAATTTGGTCGGGTATCCCGAGAGGAATGTAAAGCCTCATAACCGATAAAGCGCCGAATATAAAAGCGCAGAGCATTGAACGCCAAGGGTTCCACATAGCGAATATGACAAGCGCTACAGAGAGCCAGCCATATCCGGAAACACAGTTGTGTACCCATACTCCGCCGACGCCGTTAGCGGAGTTCATCACTATATAAAGCCCGCCAAGACCGGTAATTCCCCCGCCTATAACGGTTGAAAGGTATTTGCTGCGCATGACGTTTATGCCGGCCGCGTCAGCCGCGGCAGGATTTTCTCCAACGGCGCGAAGATTCAGCCCATGTCTGGTATGGTTCATAAACAAAGCCAGAGCAACAGTTAACAGAATACTGAGGTACACAAGAAAATTATAGGAAAACAACATCTTTCCGACAACGGGAAGATTTGAAAGGGACGGGAAAAGGGGAGCATTGAAGGCATTTTTCGTAACATTGCTTACAAAAACGTAGCCGCCGGCCGCGTTGCCCATCGCTTCACCCGCGAAGTTTCCAAGCCCCACGCCGAAAATTGTAAGCGCAAGTCCCGTAACATTTTGATTTGCACGGAAAGTTATAGTAATGACGCTGTATATAAGCGCGCCGAGAGAGGCAAAGACAAAGGCACAGACAAGGGCAATTATAACGGAAACAGCAGCAACTGGAGAGGATACAGCTTTTTCATAGTAATAAGCTCCCCCAAGCCCTGCTGCAGCGCCTATATACATCATGCCTTCGACACCGAGATTCATATTGCCGGATTTTTCGGTCAGCACTTCACCTAAAGTACCAAACAGCAGAGGACAGGACGCGAGAACAGCGGCGCAGAAAAAATTAATTATCGTCATTTCCATCTTCCTCCTTTTCCTTATGTCCTCTGAAAATTACGCGGTAACTGATAAAAAATTCACAGGCAAGCATTGCAAAAAGGATAATTCCAGTCAAAACGCCGCTTGCGGAGGCCGGAATTTTAAAGTTTGTCTGAATGGTGTTCGAACCTTTGCTTAAGACAGAAAGGAAAAACGCAAATCCTATCATGGTGAAGGGATTAAGCTTTGCCAGCCACGCAACGGCTATAGCCGTAAATCCGACGCCGCCGGCAGTTCCCTCGTTAAGTGTATAGTCCGCGCCGCATACGGTAAGGTAGCCGATAATTCCGGCAATTGCCCCCGAAACAAACATAGTGCGAATGATTATTTTACTCACGTTCATGCCAGCGTAGCGGGCGGTCCTTTCCGATTCCCCGACAACGGAAATTTCATATCCGTGCTTGCTGTACTTCAAATAGACGAACATGGCGGCAACAAGCAGAAGGACGATGATCCAGCCTATATGGACTCCGAAAACTTTCGGCAGCCTTGCGCTCCTGTCAAACATGGCTATTATAGGAAATCCAGTGCCCTTGGGGTCTTTCCATGGACCGTTTTGCAGATAACGCTCTATTCCAAGTATTATATAATTGAGCATCAGGGTAAAAAGCGTTTCATTTGTACCCCACTTTGCTTTAAACAGTGCGGGAATCAGCCCCGCAAGCCCGCCGGCAAGCGTACCTGCGATAAACATGCCCGACAGAAGAACGGGACGGGACATGGTGGCATGGTGAAACAGCGCAAAGTATGTTGCGGCTATTGCACCGGCAAGAAGCTGCCCTTCGGCTCCAATGTTCCAAAATTTCATTTTAAAAGCAGGAGTTATTGCCACAGCACAGCCCAGAAGCGGTATCATTATTTTAATGGTCTCAACCCGCGAAGTTTTTGACTTAAGTGAGCCGAGAACCATGTCCGTATAGACTTCAACGGGGTTGTGGTTGAGAATTAGTATAATTACCGCCCCGACCAAAAGCGCGGCTAAGACTGCGGCGACTCTTATAAGAAAGGCTTTTCCTTTAGAAATATCATCACGTTTTGCAATGCGGACGAAAGGTTCTCTTTTAGTTCCCTCCATCGGCGCGCCTCCTTTCTCCGACGGTATGCGTCATCAAAAGACCTATCTGTTCCTTTGACGCTGTCCGTGCGTCCACTATTCCGCTTACTTTGCCTCCGCAAAGGACAAGGATTCTGTCGCAGAGCTGCAGAAGAACGTCCAAATCTTCCCCGACATAAATTACTGCGGCATTTCTCTTTTTCTGTTCGTTAAGCAGATTGTATATGGTATAGGAAGAATTTATATCTAATCCTCGCACCGGATAAGCGGCCATTATGACAGTCGGTTCAGAGGCTATCTCTCTGCCGAGAAGGACTTTCTGCACGTTTCCGCCTGAAAGCTTTCTTACGGGAGTGGAAACGGAAGGTGTTGCAATATCAAGACGTTCTACGACATCTTCCGCAAGTTTCTGACTCGGTTTGGGGTCTGTAAAAAAGCCTCTGCTGCTGCCGTATGAGCGGAGCATCATGTTTCCTACCATACCCATTCCCGCAACAAGCCCCATTCCAAGCCTGTCTTCCGGCACAAAAGCAAGAGAAACTCCCATCTGCCTGATACTTAGGGGATCGCGGCCGACAAGTTCCCTCGGATTTCCTCCGTCCGGCGGAAAGTATGCTATGCTGCCGCTTTTTATGGGATAGAGTCCCGCAACGGCTTCGCAGAGCTCTCGCTGGCCGCTTCCAGCAACACCGGCTATACCCAATATTTCCCCGCTTTTTGCGGTGAAGGATACATCGTCCAGCACGGTTACTCCGTCTGCGCTGACACAGGTCAAACTGTCGACGGAAAGCCTTGTCTGAGCATTTTTTACGGGAGGACGCTCAATGTCAAGGCTCACGGCGTGGCCAACCATCATATCGGTCAAGGCTTGAGGTGTTGTTTCCGATGTGCTGACCGTTGCGATATATTCGCCTTTGCGGAGAACGGCGACCCTGTCTGAAATCTCCATAACCTCATTTAACTTGTGGGTGATTATTACTATAGACTTTCCGTCTTTTTTCATATTGCGAAGGACGTTAAAGAGCTTGTCTGTTTCCTGAGGCGTTAAAACTGCAGTAGGCTCGTCAAGTATAAGGATGTCCGCTCCGCGGTAAAGGGCTTTAACTATTTCGACGGTTTGTTTTTCGGAAACCGACATATCATATATCTTTTTATCCGGGTCAAGCTCAAAGCCATACTTTTTAGATATTTCAGATATTTCGGCGGAGAGTTTGCGGCGATTAAGGCGCCCCTTGCCGGGCAGCCCAAGTATGATGTTTTCGGCGGCGGTAAATATATCTATAAGTTTGAAATGCTGATGGATCATGCCTATGCCCAAATCAAAAGCGTCTTTTGGCGAGGTTATGGCAACTTCCTTGCCGCCGACAAAAATTTGACCGCTGTCAGGGTAATATATCCCCGAGATCATG
>JAAYWX010000137.1 GCA_012516225.1 Clostridiales bacterium | reverse complement strand
TTAATCAGTCGCTGAGCAGGTATTCGTTGAGTAGCACTTCAAGGTATTCCTGCCGTCCGGAGTCGTTCTCTACTTTGCCGAGCCCCGCGGCGTACTTCTCCAGCAACGCAAAATTCGCTTTGCCGGATACGATTTCCTTGCCTATGCCCGACTCATAGCTTGCGTACCTGTTCCTGATAAACTTCTCAAACACGCCGTCGTCTATCAGCTTCTGAGCCGTAATCAGGCCTTTTGCGAACGAATCCATGCCCGCCACGTGCGCATAGAACAGGTCTTCCGGCTTGAACGAATTCCTTCTCACCTTTGCGTCGAAGTTAAGTCCGCCTTTGTCAAACCCGCCCATCATCAGCACTTCATACATGCACAGCGTGGTGTTATACAGGTCGGTCGGGAACTGGTCGGTATCCCATCCGAGAAGCAAATCGCCCTGATTGGCGTCTATCGAGCCGAGCATGCCGTTTATCCTCGCATAGCGCAGCTCATGCTGGAACGTATGGCCCGCCAGCGTCGCGTGGTTGGCTTCAATATTGAACTTGAAATACTTATCCAGCCCGTACGTCTTCAGGAACGCCATGCCGGACGCGACGTCGAAGTCGTACTGGTGCTTTGTGGGTTCCTTGGGCTTGGGTTCAATGAGGAATTGCCCGTCAAAGCCTATCTCTTTGGCGTAGTCCACCGCCATATGCATAAAGCGCGCCATGTTGTCGAGCTCGAGCTTTAAGTCGGTATTGAGCAGCGTCTCGTAGCCCTCGCGGCCGCCCCAGAACACGTAGCCTGTTCCGCCCAGCTCCTTTGTAATCTCCATCGCCTTTTTCACCTGCGCGGCCGCGCACGCGAATACGTCCGCATTGCAGCTTGTGGCAGCCCCGTGCGTATACTTAGGGTTGGAGAACAGATTCGCCGTGCCCCAGAGCAGTTTTATGCCCGTATCGTCCATCAGGTTTTTTATCAGCTTAACGATCTCATCGAGGTTTCTGTTCGTCTCTGACAGCGTATCCCCTTCAGGGGCGATGTCCCTGTCATGGAAGCAGAAATACTCTATGCCCAGCTTCTGCATGAACTCAAATGCGGCGTAAACCTTCTCCTTTGCCGCCTGCATAGGCGGCATACCTGCCCACAAGCGCGAGATGGTGCCTGTATCGAGGTCGAACATATCCTTGCCGCCCCCGCACATCGTATGCCAGTACGCCATTGAGAACTTGAGCTGCTCCTTCATCGTCTTTCCGCCCACGATGGCGTCCGGCCTGTACCGGCGGAAAATCAACCCTTCGCGCTTTTTGTCTTCCGTGTACTCCACTTTTTTTACACCAGGAAAATACTCTTTCATAACCCCATTTCCTTTCATCTAAAGATATTTATAAAAAACGGCAGTCGCATTTACTGCTGCGGCCATTCGTCCCTCGGAACGTTCGCGTATACCTGTTCCATCGTGTAGAATCCGTCCTTTATCACGGTGTTCATCATATTTTCTTTTGTGACAAGTATCGGGTCGTACACGACATAGTTGATCTCATATGTGCCGTCAGAAAACTTGCCGCACTCCCCTATGTCCTCGCCCTTTGCCATCTTAACGGCATATTCGGCCGCGCCTTTTGCAAGCACGCTTATCGGCTTGTATACCGTCATGTTCTGCGTGCCTTCCACCACCCTCTGGCACGCCACCAATTCCGCGTCCTGCCCCGAAACGAACACCTTGCCCGCCAGCCTGTTTTCGCTGAGCGCTCTTATCGCGCCCTCCGCGAGCTGATCGTTGGCGGCAATAATAGCGTCGCATACAACGCCTTCAGAAAGCTTTTCCTTTACAAAGTTGTATGAGCCCTCGTCGCGCCACAGATCCACCCACGTCTCGCCGACTATCGTGATATCGCCGCTGTCGATATACGGCTGCAGTTTGCTGTAATACCCCTTGTTCAGGTAAAACGAGTTGTCGTCCCTCTGCGTGCCGTTGAGTATCAGATAGTTGCCACGAGGCACCGTCCTGACAGCCATTTCGCCCATTAGCTCTCCCACGCGGGTGTTGTCGAAAGATATATAAAGGTCAACGTTAGCGTTCTTTATCGTCCTGTCGTACGCTATCACCTTGACGTTGTTTCTATGTGCGTATTTCACAAGGTCGGTCAGCGAGTCTTTGTCGTACGCCACAATAACCAGAACGTCCACGCCTTCGTTGACAAGCTCCATGCCCAGGGCTTTCTGCCGCTCGCTGTCCTCATAAGCGTTTTTTACGATGACCTCGGCGCCCAGCTTGCCCGCTTCGGAAGCAAAAATATCCCGGTCTCTCTGCCATCTTTCCACAGTCATGGTTTCGTATATGAAGCCTATTTTGATCTCGTCGTCGTCGTTTTTAAACGTCTTAACCGAACTGCAGCCGCACGAAAGAATCAAAGCAAGCGTCAAAAGCAGCGCTCCTATTCTTTTCATTACAGACCTCCTTAGATTCGTTTAAGATACTCCGACGGAGATACTCCTTCATGCTTTTTAAACAACCTGCTGAAATAGTTGGGATCGCAATATCCTGACATAAAACATATCTCTTTTACGGTATGTTCAGTTTCCTTCATCAGCTTTTTCGCGTTTCTGATCCTGACCTCGGTAAGCTTTTCAATGAAATTGATGCCCATCTCGCTCTTGTAAAGCCTGCTGAAATACTGCGGGCTAATGCACAGCTCTTTGGATATTTCGTCCAGCGTGAGCTCCTGGTTAAACCGTTCTTCGATTATCTTGTTCGCCCTGTCTATGATGTTGCTTATCGCCTTTTTCTTGTTAATGCTTATCTTTCCGGCTATCAGGCTTATCTTTTCGATGCACATCTGTTCGAATTCATCCTTTGTGCGGCAGTTTAATATCTGCTTTAAATATTGGCCGTACTCCAGGCTGCTGTCGTCGCCCATACCGCTTTGTATCGCTATTCTGTGCGCGGCGACCATCATTTCCACGATGCTGTATCGCAGCCTCTCCTGCTCGAAAAAATCGGGGAATTTCCTGAAGATATCCGCGAGCTGCGTTAAACACCGCTGCACGTCTCCCGCTTCTATGTACTCTATGAGCTTATGCTCCACCGCAAGTATCTCGAACATGTCGTCGCTCGTGCCCGGCGCAATGTCGTCTATGTGCAGTATCTTTCCGCCTTCCTTGCAGTGCAGCGCTTTGAGCGCCTCCTGATAAGACATCATGATATCCTGGTCTCTGTGCACCTTTCCTATACCCACCCTGAAGTCCATGTCATATTTTTTCTCCATGGCGTTCACGATCTCTTCAAGGCAGGCTATGGCCTGGACCCGCTGCTGGTATGGGTCCTCTACGCTCTGCTCCATGTAGACTACCACCCTGTCCAGCATGACCGGCCCCACGATGCATTTGCTTTTGCACTTTAAAGCGTCCTTAAAATACGTGTAGAACTCGCTCTCGGCCGCGTCGCCCAGCTGCTTGCCGCCGCCGTGCTCGCCTTTCTTTTTAAACGTCATGATAAATATGTATCCCGAGTTGTTTTGCATGTCGAAGAAATCCTTCTTATACCGACCTATGTCCGTTTTGTGCGGCTGGGAGAGCAAAAACGAATATATGAAGCCGTGCTCCACCACAGTCATCATTTTCCCTATCTTTTCTCTCGTATCCAGCTCCTGGTCGTATTTCTTCCTTTCTTCGTCGAGCTGGCGCGCTATGCGCGTTAAAGTTTCCACAAGGCTTGCTTTTTTGACCGGCTTTATGAGGTATTCGCTGACGCCGAGCTCAACCGCCTGCTTGGCGTACTCGAAATATTCGTATACGGACACTATGACGAACTTGACGTCGTTATGCACCCTCTTTATCTCCTTGACCGCTTCAAGGCCGCTTATGCCCGGCATCTTGATATCGGTAAGGATTATGTCCGGCCGCATCGTCCTTGTCTTCTCTATCGCTTCCCTTCCCGACCTCGCGGTTTCGATAACCCGTATATTCTTGAATTCTTTTTCAACGATATGCTTGACAGATTCAATGACTATCTGTTCGTCGTCACATACCATAAGAGTGTACATAGGCATTCAAACCTCCTTTTTGTCAGTTTGCCATGTCCTTGGGGAAAGGGATGATGAGCGTGACTTTGGTTCCCTTGCCCGGTTCGCTTTCCACCGCTATCACGTCTTCGCAGTCAAAGAACAGCCTTAACCTCTGCACCACGTTATACAGGCCTATGCCCGTGGTATGGCCCGATTTTTCGCTCTCGAACACATGACATCCGAGTATCTTTTGCACCGTATCCTCGTTCATGCCGACGCCGTTGTCCTGAACGCTTATGTATACGCCCATTTCTCCTCTTTCAAGAGAAATGTATACCTCTCCGCCCGATTCTTTTTCTCCTATGCCGTGAATAACCGCGTTCTCCACAAGCGGCTGAATAATGAGCGGCGGCACATCTATATTCAATAGGCTCAAGTCTATACTGTAATCGAATTTAATGATGTCTCCGAAGCGGACCTGGAACAGGTTGCTGTATGCCCGTACAGTATCTATTTCATCCTTTATCTTGACCTTCCTGTCCAGACTCTTGACGTTATACCGGAAAATCTTTGCAATATCGTGGAGAAAGTTCGCCGTCCTTTCCGCGCCCTCCAGAGTCGCGAGCTGTACGCCCGCGTTGAGCGTATTGAACAGAAAATGCGGGTTTATCTGCATCTGCAGCGCTTTCATCTCCGCGTTGGCCAGCAGCGATTGAATCTTCAAGTTCTCTATCTGCTGTTCGAGCAGCATGGATTCGGTATCGGCTTTGTTGTGAAGCTCGTCTATGTATTTTCTTATGCTGTGCTTCATCGTGTTGAACGCGTTGGCCATGATGCTCAATTCATCTTCGGAGTGCACCACCACGTCGTCGGCGTCAAAGTTGCCCTTCGACATTTCTTCAGCGGAATGCGCCAGCTTTATGATCGGCTTTGTCATGTTATACACCAGGTACGATATCACCATGACGTTAAGCCCGATGACAGACAGCAACAGCACCAGGTTTGCCGTGCGCAGGTTTTTCAGATCCTCCGACATGCTCAGGTACTGCGCCGTATTTACGTCCAGAATGCTGAGATTCAGCTTGTCCGTCCACGTCTGTATATACCCGGATATCTTGGTGGCCTCCGCATATCTGGCCATATATTCGTCCGCGTCGTTTATGCTCTTGGCTTCCGCCGCCTTGTCCGTTTCCTCGACGAACGATTTGACCATATAGGCAATATCCTTGTATATCAGGTCGTCCTGGTTGTATATGCCCTGCGATTCGTCAAACAGCTTATTCGCTTTTTCCGTAAATGCGTCTCTGTAAAAGTAATAGTTCAGAAGGCTGTCCGAATCGTCGGTCACGAGATAATCCGTCAGTTGCGTATTGACTTTGCGCATATCGTTTAAAAACTCTTCAAGCTCCACGTTTGCGGAAAACATGTCGTCCATCTTCTCTATCGTGTTGCTTGAGAGGCCCAGAATAAGGATACTCGTCGCGCTTGTCAGTACCGTCGTCAGCAGAAAGAATACGATAACCCTCGTTTTTATGCTTTTGAACAGTTTTTTGCCTAACTTTCTCATAGCCTTAATTCTGCTCGTCAGCGTTTATGGTTGTCACAATTTCCGTTTCAATGTATACGCAGTCTGTCTGGAATGTATTTGCCGCGTTGCTCAGTACCTCTACGCTTTTTCTTCCGGCGCTGTACCCGTTGCGGTCAATAACGCCGTATATCACACCTATATCCATGTAGTATTTCATCTCTTCCGTGTAGTCGGTGCCGACTATCACGACCTCTCCGACGCGCGCGCGCCTGACTATTTCCTTAGCGGCTGCCATCGTGTCCTTATCATTCATGCAGAAAATCACGTCCACGTCGGGATACTCGTAAAGAATGCTCTTGGTCAGGTCTTCCGCTCCCAGAAGGGCGTTGGTTCTCGAAGGCGTACACAGAACGTTTATCTGCTTGCCGCCCTCAATTTCCTTTTTAAGCCCGTTCAGCATATTATTGCTTTGCGCGTCCGTTCCGCTTTCCTGACCGGACAATATGACAGCGGCATTTACCTGTTTCTTGTCTCCGCCGGCCCGCGCTATCAGTCTCGCCGCCTGCTGCCCGTAAGCGTAATAATTAGTGCCCACGTAATACAGGCCGCTGCTGTCCACCGACTCGACATGCCCGACGACTATGTTTATTCCTCCCTTCGCCGCTGCCAGTATCGCGTCCAGGTATTCGGGAGTGTTGTCGCCGTTGACGATGATGCCGTCCACCTTTGATTTGTTCGCTATATTAATGTACTCCACTGTTTTGATGTTGCTTTCCGGCTCAGAGATGAGGTGAACTTCAATCGCCGTGTTGTAAGCCTTGCCCGCTTCAATGACTCCTTCTTTAAAGTCCTGCCAGTATTTCTCGTCGCCGGAGTTTAATATCAGTGAAAAGTGCTTAAAGCCGCGGCCCAGGTCGTAAGCGGCCTTATCGCCGTAAGCGCTGTTGATTTTGTCAAAAAGATAAAGTATAAACCCCGCCGATGACGCAACCGCGAATATCAGCAGAATCAGAACGGTTTTATAAAGCCATTTCATTTTGCTGCAGCCTCTGTTGGTATTTTTATGTCCTTCGTACTTCTGAGCGATAAACAGACTATCGAATCGTATATGCTGTCTCTGAAAAACTCCGTGTTGAACAAAACGTCCGCCATGTTTAGGCGCAGTTTGTCGCATATATCGCCGAGCGGCTTTTGCCTGCCGAGCCCGATTGCGATATCGTAGTTTTCCAGAACGCCGAGAAGCTCCTCCCCAAACTGCTTGTCTGTTATCTCGAAAACCAGCATCTTTTCTTCGCTTTGGCTGCGCTTTCGCTTCAGGGTCAGCCCGAAAAAGCTGACGGGGTTGGCGCTGACGGGTATCGAGATACGCTCAATACCCGTCTTTTCAAGGTAACGCTCCATAGTTTCTATGGATGGCGCCCCCACGCGCTGGTTCGTATCAATGATCAGCGTGGCGCACGGCTCGTCTTCAAGAATCTTTTTAAGCAGTACCAAGCGGGATGTCTTAGCTTCAAGGCTGTGGTCATACAAGACGATAGTCTCGTCAGCGCCGTTAATATTGCGCTTTTTTATTTTCATATGCGTACCTGTTGTGAAGTTACCTATATTTTATCACAAAACCATTATTATTTAAATGACAACAGCACTAAGCCGCAGCCTAGTGCGTTATCATCTCCATACGTACCGCCTTACATCTTGGACTTGGATTTCGACCACATGTCGAACGCCACGGCGAACAACACGATCAGGCCTTTCGATACCTGCTGCATGAAAACGTCCCAGCCGATTATCGACATGCCGTTGTTCATGACGCCCATGATAAAGCCGCCGACTATCGCTCCCCAGATAGTGCCTACGCCGCCGTAAGCGGATGCGCCGCCGATAAAGCATGCGCCTATGGCGTCCAGCTCATAGTTCTGTCCGGCGATAGGCGAAGCGGACATCAATCTTCCCGAAACCACGATGCCGGCTATTCCGGCAAGCAGCCCCATGTTGGAGTATACAAGGAACATCATTTTCCTCGTATTGACTCCGGAAAGCTCTGCCGCCTTTATGTTGCCCCCCATCGCGTAAAGGTGCCGTCCGGGTATCGTCTTGGTTGTGATAAAGGTATAGATCGTGTACAGCGCAGCGGCAATGACCAGCAATATCGGTATGCCTTCGTCCATTGCCAGCCAGTATGCGAAAACGTTGATGATAATGAAGAACGCGATCGCCTTCCCGATGACCGACCTCACCGAAGCGACTTCATACCCGCGCGCCTTCTTGCTTCTTCTGTTCAATATTATAAACAATACATATGCGATGGAAAGAATAAGCCCGACAATCAGCGTCGTTGCATTCAAGAATTCCGGCTTGTTCTTCAGGTTCAGAAGGTCTCCGACGCGCAGAAAATCCCGTACAGTATTGGGAGCAACATCGGGCAGCGAACCGTTGCCGATCACTTCATAAAGGCCGCGCAGCGACAACGTATAACCCTGCAGTATGATGTTGGTCAGGCCTCGGAATGCAAGCATGCCGCTCAGCGTTGTAATAAACGGCGGCACCTTCACAAAAGCGATCCAGAAGCCCTGCCACATACCGGCGACAAGCCCCGTCAGAAGGCTGAGTATAATAGCCAGCCAGTCGGGCCATCCCAACGTCGTGTACAAAGTCCCCGACATAGCCCCAACCAGAGCGACGAGCGAGCCGACCGAAAGGTCGATGTTGCCGCCTGTTAAAATGCAGAGCATCATACCGATTGCCAGCACGATAACATACGTGTTTTGCCGTACCAGCATTGAGATGTTTCTTGGCCAGATCAGGCTGCCTTTTGTCGCAAAGCCAAAAAACACCATGATGACTATCAGGGCAATAACCATTCCATATTGCCGTATGTTACGGTCGATGAATTCCCTAAACTTATGCATTTTGATTCCCCCTGTCGCTTCTGTCTGAACTTTGTATGATTACAGACATGATCCCCTCCTGCGTCGCCTCTTCCGTTTTCATCTCGCCGACGATTCTGCCTTCATTCATGATATATAAGCGGTCTGTAATCCCCAGGATTTCCGGCAGCTCGGAAGATATCATGATGACGCATTTTCCGGCTTCGGCCAGCTGTATGATGATCTTATATATTTCATACTTTGCGCCAACGTCTATGCCCCTCGTCGGTTCGTCGAGTATGAGCACATCAGGATTGGCAAATATCCATTTGCTGAGAACCACCTTCTGCTGGTTTCCTCCTGAAAGGTTGCCCACTTTCTGGAAAACGCTGGACGACTTGATGTCTAGCTTTTCCCGGTAGTCTTTTGCAATCTTGATCTCCTCGTCTTCGTTGACAACGAAGTTTTGGGTGAGCGCTTTCAAATTGGCAAGAGTCAGGTTGCGCTTTATATCCTGTATCAATATAAGCCCCGAAGTTTTCCTGTCCTCAGGAACGTAAGCAATGCCATTGGCTATCGCATCGCTGACGTTGCGCAGCACGATCTCTTTGCCGTCTTTAATCAGCGTACCGCTGATCTTTTTTCCATACGCCCTGCCAAATACGCTCATCGCAAGTTCTGTCCTGCCCGCACCCATCAGCCCTGCCAGGCCGACTATCTCGCCTTTGCGAACGTTCAAGTTTACGTGGTCAATGACGACCTTATCCTCGTCGAGAGGATCGTGCACCACCCAATCCCTTATTTCAAATCCAATCTCGCCTATCTTTGCGCTGTGTCTGGGAAACCGGTCCATAAGCTCGCGGCCGACCATATCCTTTATAATAATGCCCTCACTGACAGGCTCGCCGCTGTTGTCCAGCGTTTCTATCGTTCTGCCGTCGCGCAGCACCGTTATGTTGTGCGCAATTTTTATGACTTCATGTATTTTATGAGAAATGAGTATGCACGTTAAGCCATGCTCTTTGTTCAGCGTCTCGAGCAGCGAGAGAAGATGGTCGGAATCATCGTCATTGAGCGCCGCGGTCGGCTCGTCCAGAATCAGCAGTTCACAGTTTTTGGACAGCGCTTTGGCTATCTCAACAAGCTGCTGCTTGCCCACGCCTATGTCCTTGATGCGCGCGGTATGCTTTTCTTTCAGGCCGACCTTTTTCATGAGCTCGATGGCTCTTCTGTTGGTTTCGTCCCAGTCTATAATGCCGTTTTTCGCTCTTTCGTTTCCCAGAAAAATGTTTTCCGCTATCGTCAGATAAGGGATTAATGCCAGTTCCTGATGGATAATGGCAATGCCCGCAGCTTCGCTTTCGCTGATGTTCCTGAACCTGCACTCCGCACCTTTAAAGATGATCTTGCCGGTATACGAGCCGTACGGGTGTATCCCGCTCAATACATTCATCAGCGTGGATTTACCCGCCCCGTTTTCGCCGACAAGCGCATGGATTTCGCCTTTTTTTACCTTAAAGGTCACATCTTTAAGAGCGACGACGCCAGGGAATTCTTTTGTAATATTCTCCATTTCCAGGATATACTCCGACATTCGATCACTCCTTGTCCGCAAAATATGACTTCGCTGTTTTCATCCCCTGCCTCGGCTCATTCCGGTCTTATAAGCCTTAACTCCAAGAGGCTCACCCTCGTTAAAATGGCGGCAGAAACCCTGCCGCCATTTTAACTGCGGGTGCGGTGCATCAGTTGCCTGATAATCACTCAGTCTCTTCAAGCGGGATATCTTCAATCTTGTAATATCCGGAATCGATGACGACTTCTTTCCAGTTGTCTTTGGTGACCAGCTGGAGCTTGCAGCCCAAGGTGGGCACCTGAATCACTTTGTTGTCATATGTGGTGTTGGTCTCCGGCTCTTTCCCAGAGAGGATGGCGTCGACCATCTTGACGATTTCCTGGGCAAGAATGCGCGTGTCCTTGAAAATGCTCATGTACTGCTCGCCACGTTCGATATGACCCAGGTTGATCTTATCGCAGTCCTGACCGGTCACGATCGGGTAAGGCTTGTCGGGTTTGCCGTATCCAGCGCTCTTGAGCGCGGCGATGACGCCATGTGCAGTACTGTCGTTCGAGCAAAGAACGGCTTTAACATCCTTGTCAGCATAATAAGCGGTGAGCAGGTCTTCCATCCTCTTCTGAGCCGTAGCGGAATCCCAGTTCTGGATACCGATCTGCTCCATATCTATCTGGCCCGAAGTGATAATCAAAGCACCGCTGTCGAGATACGGCTGAATAACGTCCATATGCGCCTGATGGATGATGTGGGCGTTGTTGTCGTCAGGAGAACCGCCGAATATTTCAATATTGAACGGGCCCTTTTCTCCTTTATCCAGACCCAGCGCACTTACCATAGCCTCGGCCTGCATCTTGCCAACGCCATAGTTGTCGAACGTTGCGTAGTAGTCGCACTTGTCGGTGTTCGTCAGCAGCCGGTCGTAAGCGATAACGGGAATGCCCGCTGCCTTTGCCTGCTCCAGCACACCGCCCAGCGCGCCGCCGTCAATGGAAGCAATAACGAGAATGTCTGCGCCCATCGTGATCTGGTTTTCGATCTGGGAGTTCTGTACTTCCTGCTTGTTGTCGGCATACTGAAGGTCTACCTTATAGCCCCTTTCTTCCAGCGCGGCTTTCACGTAAGCGCCGTCCTCGTTCCACCTCTGCAGCGACTTCGTCGGCATTGTCAGCCCTACGAGCTTTCCTTCTGCCACAGGAGCCTCGGAAGCCGGAGCCTCAGAAGAAGGAGCTTCGGATGCAGGCGCAGCCTGAGAAGGAGCCTCGGGCGCCGGAGCGGGAGCCGGCGTACATGCCACAAACATCACCGCCACCATGGCAAGTGCGAGCAATAATCCAACAACCTTTTTTGCCATCAATAACACCTCCTATCATTTGATATGTTTATATTACGCGTGGTATGCATTTACATGAATAGATAAAATTATTGAATGTGGGGATATATTTTAACTGTAAAAATCAACGCCGCAAACCATTCTGGACATTTTTGCGGTCAAAAAAATCCATGTATTTTTTGTAAAAAATTCAACAGGTGAATAGTAGCCCAGCAAGTAACTTCAAGTTAGTTTCTTTTTGGAAAACTCATTCTTGAAAACTCTCCACTCCTTGCCATAGTGCAAACCTGCCCGCATTGAAAACAGTTATAAAACATGAAAGAAGCCGTGGAAGCCCAAGGATTGATATCTCACGGTATGTCACATAAAAAAATTGAGATGTGCGACGGTAGTGGGTTAAGCGGAGATTTGGAAAAACTATGCTAAATTATTATATATTTTATTCCGATTAATATAAATAATGATAATAATTTGCAGTTGCTAAATAATAGATAAAATATCGGAAGATTAGATAACATGAGAGATCTGGAAGTGCAGCTAACTGAAAAGTTGTTTATGTATTAAAGCGACAAGCCTATAGGACGGTCGCCGAAAATCATCTTCGTTGTAAAGGAGAAAAAACCGGCCAAAAGCCACGTCGCCCTATAATAACGGAGGAGTCATATGCAACCATCAATGATTGCGTTAATGAACAACGCCGCCCTATTATTGGTTTTGTCTGTAATCTATCAGCTAACCAATTTTATCAATAAAAAATATACTCGCATTAAGCAAATAGTAAATGGCCTGTTAATTGCCTTGGTATGTATCGCTATTATGTCGATGCCGTATACACTTTACCCGGGAGTCGTATTTGATACGCGGTCTATTCTGATCAGCGTAACGGCATTGGTATTTGGACCGATCCCGACAATAATCACAATGATTGCTGCTATCGTTTTCAGAATCCTCCAAGGTGGCACTGGTGCAATGCCGGGCGTTGCGGTAAATATATTCAGCGCTGTTATTGGCTCAGTATGGCGCCTTTGGATACATTCTCGTGCAACGAAGCTGCGCTGGTTAAATGTTTATGGTATGAGCTTATTGGTCCATATCGTCATGATAGCTTGCATGAGCCTATTACCCTATCCGGCTAATGTAAACGTAATCCACGTGATCACTTTACCAGTATTGTTAATATATCCGGTTGCATCAGTATTGCTTTATCTTCTGCTGACGCAATTGCAGAAGTATTTCCGGGTGCAGGACCAACTAAGCAGTCTGAAGAGCGTTTTCGACTGTTGTTTGATAACGCCCCGCTTGGGTATCAGTTTCTGGACATTGACGGGCATATAATCGAAGTTAATCAACAGTGGCTTGACAGTTTCGGGTTTTCAAGAGACGAAGTTATAGGAAAGTGGTTTGGAGATTTTCTTCACCCGGAGTATAAGGAGGATTTTCTTGAAAAGTTCTCGCAATTAGAAGAAACAGGGCAAATTCACTGCGAGTTTGAGATGCTGCATCAGAGCGGAAAATCTTTATTTATTGCAGCTGATGGCAATATCGTTTATGAGTCTGATGGAGGCTTTAAGCAGATACTCTGTATTCTAAAAGACATCACCAGACAGAAGAAGGCGGAGGCAGACCTGCAGATAAGCGAAAGGAAGTACCGCCAACTCTATGAGACAATGGCTCAGGGGGTTGTTTATCAGGCGGCTGATGGAAGGATAATATCGGCAAACCCCGCGGCTGAAAGAATATTGGGTTTAACGTTAGAGCAAATGATGGGAAGGTCGTCTCTGGATACGGGATGGAGGACAATTCGGGAAGACGGTTCGGAGTTGTCGGGCTGGGATCATCCTGCCATGATTGCTTTGCGGACAGGCAAGCCATATGGTCCGGTTGTTCTTGGCGTATATCAGCCAAAGCTCAACGATCATGTCTGGATTTCCGTCAATGCCATCCCAATATTTAAAGATGGCGAGAGTACTCCTTCCGAGGTATATACTACTTTCCAGGACATAACCGCCGAGCGAAAAGCCAATCAAAATTATCAGCTGCTGTTTAATGAAATGGTTGACGCCTTTGCTTTGCACGAGATTATTTGTGACGACCAGGGAACCCCCATTGATTACAAGTTTCTAGCTGTGAATCCGGCCTTTGAAAAGATGACCGGGTTGAATGCGGAAGATATTGTGGGGAAGACTGTAATGGAAGTCCTTCCGGGTACGGAACCATACTGGATTGAAACCTACGGAAAAGTTGCGCTGACCGGCGAATCGGTTAGTTTTGAAAATTATGCGGCCCCAACCGGCAAATACTTCCGGGTTATGGCCTATCAGCCAGCTCCAATGCAGTTTGCATGTACTTTCTCAGACGATACAACCCGAGTACGCGCAGAAAAAGACCTAAACAGAATTCTGTCAAGACTAAAAAGCCTGCTTGCCAACAGTCCGAGCCCAATTATTATATTTGACAGCAAGGGAAACATTGTTGAAATATCTGCAAGCGCTGAGAAAATGTTAGGATTGTCCGACAATGTTGCCGGCACAAAGAACATATCCCAGCTTGGGCTGCCGGATGTTGTGGAAAAAGCGCAACGGCTTCTGCAGTCTTCGCAGCGCGAAGAAAAGATTATTGAAACTATTGACGTTTATGAAATCGAAGGCGGAAAACGATACTTCGAAAGCAGAATTTTTCCCATTGATGTGGCAGATTATAACGAAAACCTGTTTGCATATCTGGGAATTGACATAACAGATCGTATGATGGCAGAGCAGGCTTTAAAAGAAAGCGAAAAAAAATACAGCAGTTATATCGAAAATGCTCCCTATGCAGTATTTGTTGTCGATGAAAAAGGACAGTATATAGAAGCAAACAGCGCCGCTTCAATTATAACGGGATATAGTCGGGAACAGCTGCTTAAAATGTCCATAAGAGATATTACTGCCGAAGAGTCTATTGACAAGGCGATGCTCTGCTTCAATTCACTGCCAAAAAAGGGCAGCATCAGCACAGAGTTAAAATATATACATAAAAATGGGTCGATAAGATGGTGGACGCTGGATGCTGTCAAGATATCAGAGGATCGGTTTCTTGGGTTTTCAATTGACATTACTTCAAAAAAGCAGGCGGAAGAAGAGCTTACATATCAAAGCCAGCATGATTATCTTACCGGCTTATATAATCGAAGGTACTACGAAACCGAACTGAAACGTTTGGATACAGAAAGCCAATTGCCTCTGTCTTTAATAACCGGGGATATAAATGGCCTAAAGCTCATAAACGATGCTTTTGGTCACGCGGAAGGAGACAGACTTATCATAGAATCCGCGAGAATAATAGAGAGTTGTTGCCGACCAGGCGACATATTGGCCAGAACCGGGGGTGATGAGTTCGGAATAATCATGCCCAAAACTGACTGTGCCGCAGCGCTTGAAGTTTTGCAGAACATTCAAGCCGCACTCGAAAACTTTGATGCTGAAAACAATAACGGCATGTATAAGCACAGTGTATCCCTGGGTTGCGCAACAAAAGAAAAGATGGAAGAGGAAATTGAATACCTGTTAAAAACTGCGGAAGAACACATGTACCAGCGCAAGCTGCTTGAGGCCAACAGTGCACACAGTGCTATTGTTTCTTCAATAAAGGCTACAATGTTTGAAAAAAGCCATGAAACAGAAAAACATGCCGAAAGACTGGTTGCCCTGTCTAAGGCGATAGGTATAGCACTTAATTTATCACAAGTAGAGCTGGACAAACTCGAACTGCTGGCGACACTACATGATATCGGGAAAGTGGGAATCAGAGATTATATCCTTACAAAACCTGGCAAGCTTAGCGAATCCGAATGGGCTGAGATGCGCAGACATCCCGAAATCGGATACCGGATTGCCATGACTTCCCCGGAACTGGTGCCTGTTGCAGTAGGGATTCTCTGTCATCATGAAT
The DNA here is from genome assembly GCA_012516225.1 of Clostridiales bacterium. Taxonomy (GTDB): domain Bacteria; phylum Bacillota; class Clostridia; order Oscillospirales; family Oscillospiraceae; genus UBA2658. The sequence goes on along the minus strand of JAAYWX010000137.1, from coordinate 3,144 downwards.
GGTGGAATGGCCGTGGTTATCCTCAAGGCTTAAGCGGCGAAAGCATTCCGCTGCTTTCGCGAATCATTGCGGTTGTGGATGCTTATGACGCGATGACAAATGACAGGCCGTACAGAAAAGCAATGGAACCCGCGGCAGCTATTGAAATTATCAGAAAAAATGCGGGGACGCAATTTGATCCGCAAATTGCTGAAATATTTGCTGATATTATGTCTATAGAGTTGAATAGTGCATTAAAGTATTAATAGGCAACAAAAAATCAGCACTTATTATGCTGACTTCTTGTTTGCCTTATAAATTTTCCTGCCATCAGTGCATCCCCAGAACAGTTTTTTCTGGACCATCAGTTTGCCCCCATGTTTAATAACCGGGTACGCTTTTATCTGATGCAATAGCGCCCGTGTTTTATTATGTCAACAAAAAAATTATTTATATTAATCCTATATATTTGATATGCTATTGACATAAGCGGCAGTCTGCAATAATATAATACATATATGACAAGTATGAAATTAAGGTTTTAAACGCGGATGGCCCGTCATATCCGGGCATGGGTTGATGTCTTTCATATAGTACCGCAAATGCACGGTTGATATTAAAGACATGTAAGGAGGAATGTATGGATCTGAAGACCCTCTGTATACACGGATGCGGAACCAAATATGATACTACAGGCGCGATAAGCGTTCCCATCTTCCAATCGGCTACATTCGCCCATCCCGGTGTAGGAAAAAGCACGGGGTTCGATTACTCCCGGCAGCAAAATCCCACAAGAGAGTATCTTGAAAAGACTGTCGCAGCGCTTGAATGCGGCAGCGACGCGCTTGCCTTTTCTACCGGTATGGCGGCCGAGACCGCGCTTATGGAGCTTTTTTCTCCGGGCGATCACATCATAGCCTCGGACGACCTTTATGGCGGTTCCCACCGGCTGTTCCGTCATATCTCTGAAAAAAACGGGATTACTGTCGATTTTGTCAACACGTCGGACGCGGCAGGGATAGAGTCCCATATACTCCCTCATACAAAAGCGGTATTTATCGAAACGCCCACAAACCCTATGATGCAGGTCACAGACATAGCTGCGGTCGCGGAAATAACAAAACGGCACGGTCTGCTTCTTATTGTGGATAATACGTTTCTTACGCCGTATTTCCAGCAGCCGCTGAAACTCGGCGCAGATATCGTGCTTCACAGCGGCACAAAGTACCTCGGCGGCCACAATGATACGCTTGCGGGATTTATTGTCGTTTCAGACGCTCTGCTCAGCGAAAAGCTGAGGTGCATCTCTAAGACTACTGGCGCGTGCCTGTCCCCTTTCGACAGCTGGCTCTTAATACGCGGCATAAAGACTCTGGCAATAAGAATGGAACAGCAGCAGAAAAACACGATAAAGATTGCTGATTGGCTTTGTTCACATCATAAAATCAAGGCCGTACACTACCCCGGCCTTCGCTCCCATCCGGGTTACAGTATATCTAAAAAGCAGGCCACAGGTTTTGGCGCTATGATATCGTTTGAGACGGACAGCGAAAATACAGCCGTTCAGATATTGGAACGTGTAGAAATCATACAATACGCGGAGAGCCTCGGCGGCGTAGAGTCGCTTATCACATACCCCATGCTGCAAACGCACGCCGATATTCCGAAAGAAGAACGCGAGGCTAAAGGCATCAATGAACGGCTGCTTAGGCTTTCCGTCGGCCTGGAGAGCGCAGACGACCTGATAGCCGACTTAAAACACGCGCTGGACGAAGCATAAATGACAGACTTCGGCGAATCATAGACCGCAGGACATGGATTTAAAGGCACTTGATTGCGTCGTCCGCGCGCTCACAGAAAAAAGCCGTCACGATACCTTCGGCTACAGTGAAGTCGGGTAATAGCAGCCAAGACTACTTCATTTCCCGTTTTTAAACATTTTATTAAACCTTGGTCGGTTCTAACAAAAGGAATATACGATCATTCATTGTCATTAAGGAACAAGCTGTTTTTGACAATCACTTGGACAATCAGCAAATCAAGAAAAAACCTGCTGTTTAGGCAGGTTTTCAGCTCTTTAGATGGTGGAGATGAGGGGGCGCGCAGCGCTAACCCCTCATCAACCCGCTTCGCGGACAGCTTCTCCTTAAAAGAAACCTTACCACAGCTTTTTATGTACGGCATTTTATGCCCTCTCCCGGTAATACGGAGGGCTTAACCGTTCGGCAATTGCAGCATTTCCAAAAGTTTTTTCAGCCTATCTTCTGCCTGGTCTCTGGTGACGCCTAACGCGTAATCCGCGCCGTAGCCCTCGATAATAAACGAGGCCGAAGCCGCGCCGTAGCAGGCTGCTTTTACCGGATCCCCCGTTTCCGCCAGCCCTACCAGAAATCCGCCGCCGAACGAGTCGCCCGCGCCGGTGGGATCGACGGCTTTGGTCCTGTAAACCGGCACATGCACCGCTTGATTCCCTTTGCCGTAGACTCTTGCGCCATGCCCGCCCATTTTATACACGACGCATTGCGCGCCCATGGAAAAAAACTTTTCCGCGGCGGAATCCGGGGCGATCCCGTCCCCGAAATATTCGTATGCCTCCTGCTCACTGGGAAGAACGGCGCTCACCCGGGACAGGTCGGCCAGCTCCTTTGGAGGCGTTCCACGCTTAACCCAGGGCATGAGCGGCGGCGGGTCGAGAACGATATGTGCCGCTTTGCCGTCGAAGAGCCTTAGGGCTTTGGCCTGATTGGAGTAAGCCATCGACGCGAGGAACACCGCCTCTGCCTGCATATAGGATTCCGGAATCAGCTCCGGCTGCGCGCTGACTTTTTCCCAGTAGGGGTTGGCGACAAGGGCGAGCACTCCCGGCAGATGATCCTGCAGGAATTTTAAAATACCCTTGGCTGCCCCCAATACGCGCGAGCCATCGTCCTTGTATTCGATCGTGCCTTCAAGCCCCATCTTCAGATTGGTACGGATGATACCGGAGACATCGATACCCGCGCGGCTGAGTTTGTCGATCAGCTCCTGCGGGTAGTTTTTCGGGATCACCGCAGCGATCCCGACATCGCTGCTCCAGATACGCGCCCCCGCCGCGGCATAATACGCATCCCCGCCGGCATGTGTTTCGGTGCTTCCGTCCGGAAAAATGATATGGTCCGTTCCGAT
>JAAYWX010000136.1 GCA_012516225.1 Clostridiales bacterium | reverse complement strand
TTACCATATAGTCGCCAAGCTTAGTTCTCGCCTTATGAAAACCCGGCGTGTCCATAATAACTATCTGAGTATCCCCACGGTTTATAATCGCGCATATGCGGTTTCGGGTAGTCTGCGGCTTATTCGATACTATGGCAACTTTTTCTCCGGCAAGCGCGTTTGTAAGAGTGGATTTCCCGACATTTGGGCGTCCCGCTATGGTTATCATTGCGGATTTTGTATTTTCCTGCAAATTCATATTCGTTCTCTCTTTCTCCCTTTGACAAACATTCCTGAAGGTATAAGGGTAAGAATAATAAGTATAGACAGCGCCGTATGTTCTCTCAAAAAACCAACCGCCGCCTCTATACGCTTCTCGTTGAAAAAAACAATACTTCCGACAACCGCCGAAAAAACAGCGGCGCAGAGTACTGCTCCTGCAGCGGCGTCTTTTGTAATACGTATGCCTTCTGATTTTTCGGGGCTGACTGTATCACACAAATTTTCCACTGATGTGTTAATGCACTCAAGCGCTGTCACCATGCCAATGCAGATAAGGACAGCAGTCCATTCCGAAACCGTTATTCGGGTGACCGCTCCTGCAAGAATCACATAGAGCGCAAAGCAGAGATGTATGCGCATATTGCGTTCATTCCTTATTGTGCGGGCTATACCGCGAAACGCGAAAACAAAGCTTTTCATTGTTCTTTTACGCCCTCTATTCTCGCCATAATCTTTTTTTCGCGCGAGCGCATAAGGCGCTTTTGTTCCCCCTCATCCATATGGTCATATCCAAGAAGGTGCAATATGCTGTGTACGGTAAGGTACTGCACTTCCCTTTTCGTACCATGTCCATATTCTTTTCCCTGCACTTTTGCGTGCTCAATGGATAAGGCCATATCTCCGAGGATTACTCTGCCGGTTTTGGGATTGCGTTCCGCTTCAGCAGGATCGAACTCTCCTGCTGCAAACTCGTTTGCCGGAAAAGAAAGCACGTCCGTCGCCTTATCGATCCCGCGGAACTGGCTGTTTAAAGCGCATATTCCTTCATCGTTTGTCAGCAGTACACTGACTTCGCACGGAAAGCTTATACTTTCCTCATCAAGCGACGCAAGTACTGCTTCTCTTATCATATGCCGCAACGAAATCCAGCCCGGAAAGCGTACGTCACGGGAAAAATATATTTTATGCCTCATTTGTTTTCCTCTTAAATGTCTTTTGTGAAATTCTTCCGGAAGCCGCTTTTTGCGGAGCCGATTCGGCGATTTTCCGGTCATGCTCATCGTAAGCCTCTATTATTCTCTGTACAAGGACATGTCTGACGACATCCGCGCCCGTAAGCCTGCAGATTTTAATATCTTCAATGTCCTTCAGCACTTTCATGGCTTCCTTAAGCCCGCTTTGCTTGTCCCCTGGAAGGTCAATCTGTGTAATATCTCCCGTAATTACCACTTTTGACCCAAACCCTATTCGCGTCAGGAACATTTTCATCTGTTCGCGGCTGGTATTCTGCGCTTCATCCAGAATTATGAAGCTGTCGTCCAGCGTCCTTCCTCGCATATAAGCCAATGGTGCGACCTCTATATTTCCTCTCTCAAAATATTTATTATAGCTCTCCGCCCCAAGCATTTCAAAAAGTGCGTCGTAAAGCGGGCGAAGATACGGGTCAACCTTGCTCTGTAAATCTCCGGGAAGAAATCCAAGTCTTTCCCCCGCCTCCACTGCAGGACGGGTAAGAATTATGCGGTTTACTTCTTTGTTCCGGAAAGAAGCCACTGCAGCGGCAACGGCAAGGAACGTCTTGCCCGTTCCTGCCGGCCCGATTCCAAGGGTTATTGTATTGTGCATTATAGCGTCAACATATTCCTTCTGCCCGACGGTTTTGGCTTTTACAGGCTTGCCTTTGCTTGTTATGCAGATAACATCTCCGGCTATTTTGTCAATTTTGCTTTCCGCACCTTCCCTCACAAGCTTTATTATATAGCGTACATTCTGCTCGTCTATATTCTCGCCGCGCGCTGCCAAAGATAAAAGCCCGTTTATCGTTTTTTCGGCGAACATAACATTTTCTTCTTCACCTGTAATGTGAAGTTCAGCTTCCCTGTCGACCACCTTAACCGAAAGTTCATTTTCAACTATGTGAATATTCCTGTCAAACGAGCCAAAAACGCTTATTATCTGCTCCATCCGGTCAACCGGCATAATTCTCTCAATCATTCGGTATTCTTTTCCTCCTCAGCGGATTTTGCGGCATTTATCTCGTCCTGCGACATTTTCTCTTCCTTTGCGATATCCTGTCTGCATTCTGCCCTAAGCGTGCCCACCGCATATCCTTTTGCAATGCAGAATGTATACTCTGAGCTGACAATTTCGCCGGAACTTCCTATTCTTTGCTTCAGTTCGTCCCGTAGCAGCACTTCCAGCTCTTTATGCGCATAATCTTCGGGAATTTCCGCATCGGAAATCTCATATTCAAGCGATTGTTCCCTGACAATAATGACAGGCAGTTCAAAGAGTCCTTTCATGCCGACATTCTTCTTACTGATGATATTATCACAATTACCTCTGAAAATTCTACTGCCGGAATAAAAATTTATCCTTTTTCTTCCGACAATAAGCGCATATCTGCTGTGTGACTCCCCTGTATATATTTTTTCCCTATACCTAAGCGGCATAATTGCACAGATTTCATGCCATGTTCTTGCAAGAACGCTCCCCTCGGCGTGGATAATTTTCGTTTTTCCGAACGTGCTCGGAACGGCTCCTCCTATAATAACATCGTCTTTTACTGCCGTCTGCCCTGGTTTATACAGCGCATATCCTCGTAAAACCTGCATTTTGTCTATTATTCCCGACTGTCCCGCAATGATTTTAACAGGTTCGTCTTCATCTTCAATTTCCGGTTTTTCCGTTCTCTC
>JAAYWX010000135.1 GCA_012516225.1 Clostridiales bacterium | reverse complement strand
TTGAGGGACTCAACCGCCAGTTCCGGCAGATTACGAAGAACAAACCGAGCTTCACAAGCGACGATTCGCTGCGGAAGATGCTATACCTTGCCAGCAGGAAGATTGTCGAACACTGGACCGCCAGATGTCGAAACTGGGACGTGGTCCTATCGCAGCTGGACCTGATGTTCGCCGGGCGGGAAGGTGCCTGATTAGCTCTGAAATAGGATTCCGCGGCCACCAAGGCCAAATCCGCCGCCCTGATTTGCAGGGCAAATCCGATTAACACGCTTCCAACCTTGACCAACTTTTACACAAAATTCTCCGGCGTACCGCTCAAACGAAAACTGGAGGATATACGGCTTGATATACAGACCCTGACTGCTAATTTAGCTTGCCCTAAAAGGTATTGTCACCTAAGTGAACGATTATTTCAGCCGTTTTTAAGCAAAACTCCGACCAGCGATTGCCCGTTCGTTTCATGCGTTATCCATTATCCATCTTGAATCTCGTTATCAGAATAATCAACAACTATCTTTTTACAGATTTGTGCCGGGAAAATAAATTGCTAACAGTATTTCTACCCGCTTCGGAAGCAAGGAGATTTTATGCTGCTTTTTACCCAAGCAACCTTTTGATGTCGTTGTAAGAATCCTTGTTCCATTTCGTTATTACAATATTGACATTTAATACTCCGAACCTTCTTTCAAATCAGATTATTTTTATTATACGGGATACATTTCTCATCGTTCCGATTAGCCGGTCAGTAACAGTCCCCGCCCGTACTATACTCAACATCTCTTCGCCGGTTATCAATTTTTTTTGGTAATCGGCTTTTGCTTTGTACACAGCCTTTGACCATGCCCGGAATTCCTCACGCGTCATATCCTTGCTGGACCGCTCGGAAGCAAGCTTCCCATCGGCACGATAGAATCTGGAGTAAATCTTATTGTACTCCGTCTCAAATTTCTGCAGATAAATATCCATTTCGAGGCGCTGTTCGTAACGGAGCAGCGAACCGACTTCCTGACAGGTCTTTCCCTCTGAATATTCTCTTTCGCAATACTCCCGTTTACGCTTGTCAATCAGTACGAAATACCAGCCGCACAGCCTACACCGCTTTAATCGGATACCGCGTTTGAGCATTTCATAAACTCAAGGAACAGCATTTCATCCAGCGACTGAATGAGATAATACGGCAGCAGACTGACCTTGGAACGACCCACATGGATGTCATCCAGTGTTTGTCTGGTGTCCGTAATGTTTTCTCTGTGTATTTCCGCAACCTTCTCGTAATCCAAAGCACCCTTTTTCACCGAAGCCACCGCAAAGCCCGTCTGCACGGTAAAATTGCTCAAGTCCGGAAACTGAAAATAGAAGCCGACCAGCCTTTCGGCTGCGGACCAATCGGACAGAGTGTTCCTTATCAAGGAAGAAGTGCAGGGCATACTAAAATATCTCCTGCAGCGTCAGTACATCCTCCAGAATGGCAAAACAGCTTTGCAGCCGCTCCAGTCTCCGCGCTTCGATATCATCCTGAAAATAAACAGGGGTTGCCAGGATATTGTTCAGCGCGCCCACCAGAAAGAAAAAAGCGTAATCGTGCTTGTCCTTCAGCAGCGCCTCTGCATCAAAAGATTCCATTTAGCACAGTATCATAATTCGGGCTTGTCAGCGGTATGCCGGCGAGCTCTTTTAATTTTTCTTCAAGAGTAGTCAGATTAAGCTCACAGAAGCTAACCGGCCCTTCTCCAATCTGCTCGTTTCGCTGAAAGCCGTGCTTTCTCTCGTCTGTGTACCAGAGAATGTTCATGAACGACTGATTGTCGATGAAAACTTTGAAATACGGAAACATGATGCCCTCCTATGCAAATAATGAATTAGTTCAAAAATAAATTATTTGCATTCCCTGTATCATTTTACCATGGCATTTGTGAAAATAAATCGGGGCAAAAGAAAGATTTGAAAATTCAATAGCCGTGCCCGGAGCGGATACTTTCAGGCGAAGCCTGCCAGGACCCTGCAAATGCAGGCGAGCGTGCCAATGGAATGAAAACGCTGTGCTGGTCACGCAATGCCGCAGGGCGGGAACCTGGCCGGGAGCGCGGTGCAAAAATTAAAACAATCAGAATTCTGTGGACGGAGGTTAATCATGCAGAAAAAGAAAAACAAGCTTATCCGGATGAGCGACATTGCAACCGAAGAAGTGTGATGGCTGTGGTATCCATATATCCCCTATGGCAAGGTCACCAT
>JAAYWX010000134.1 GCA_012516225.1 Clostridiales bacterium | reverse complement strand
AGTCGCAACATCCTTTACGGGTTCAAGCCTCGCAGCTATTCCGACGACCACGCTTGTTTCATCCGCGTCAAGACCAAGCCCGCGCAGATATGAAATTCTGTCGTCATTTTTGGGCTCAACCGAAAAATCCACTCCGTTGTATATTGTAAATATCTTGTTTGGTGAAAAGCCCCGTTCTATAAGAAGGCTTTTCATGGAATCCGAAACCCCTACAAGGTAATCCGCCCGATGCAGCGCATATGAATTCAGCGTCCCATAAACAAGAGCAGCAGCCGGTCTGCCGAGATAGTCCAGCTTAGGGTCGCTGTGTACGGTGGTTACAACCGGAACACCACATGAGCGTTTAATAAGACTTGCAATAAAGTTGCCCCTCGCTCCGTGAGAGTGGATAATGTCATATTTCCCTTCGCTTATCATTTTCTTGAGCCGGTTTATAGTACTGAGGATGTTTCCTTCCATCACAACGGTGGGTATACCCAGTTCCTCCGCTTCATCGGAAAACTCTCCGCGCATAAAGCAGACAAGCGTTGCATCTATATGCCTGCAAATTCCAGAAAGCAGATAATGTATGTGGGTTTTTGCCCCGCCCGTATCTCCGCCGCTTATAAGATGAATTACTTTCACTCCAACCTCCGCGCGCAAAAGCGCTCTCATTTTTCTTTTTTCATTCTGGTTTGCTGCCTTTTTAAAATCACATCCAGGAAACCTATGGAAATCAAAAGCATTTTTCCCGAATATAACTGCAATATCAACAATTATTCGGAGGAATTATAGGCAAAAACTTCTGATTGCTCACTTGTTAAAAAGCTGTTTTTGTTATAGAATATTTGTGCATACAAGATATAAAAAATGTATATAACAGCCGCAATATCCCATAATTTTTAAATATACCACATTGCGGACAAGCGGTCAACATTTGGAGGTAATCATGACAAAAATCTACCTTATCAGACATGCGGAGGCGGAAGGAAACCTTTACCGCCGCGTACACGGTCATTACGACGGGGATATTACGCCGAGGGGGTACAGGCAGATTGCCCTGCTCGCCGAGCGCTTCCGCGATATAAAAATAGACGCGCTCTACGCGAGCGATCTTCAGCGCACGCAGAAGACAGCCGCCGCAATTATGAAATATCATGATATCCCGCTGAATATTGAACCGCGGCTTAAAGAAGTCTGCATGGGAGTATGGGAAGATTTGCCTTGGGGCAATATTGGATACTACGAGCCCGAACAGCTTCTGAAATTTTCAAACGACCCAAAAAGCTGGAACATTAAGGGCGGAGAAGATTTTGACCATCTAAAAGCCAGAATAAAAAGTGCGGTGCTTGAAATTGCAGAAAAGCATGAAGGACAAACTATCGCGTGCTTCAGCCACGGAATGGCTATCCGCGCACTGGTAAGCGAAATCAAGGGAATTCCTTCTGAACGCATACATGAAATTTCTCACGGAGACAACACCTGTGTTTCTCTTCTTGCCTGTCATGACGGAAAACTTGAAATCGAATACTATAACGACAATTCCCACCTTCCTCCCGAAATAAGCACCTTTGCGAACCAAGGCTGGTGGAAAAACAAAGACAGCGTGGATTTATCAAATCTCCGCTTCGTTCCGATGGATTTGGACTCGGACTCCGAACTTTACTGCAAATGCTACCGTGACTGTTGGACAGAAGCCCACGGTACTGACGACGGATATTCCGATTCTCCTTATCTAAGCGGAGCTTTAAAAATATCGGGCAAAAATCCCATGGCGCTTATGAAGGCTTATTCAGGAGAGAAGTTTGCCGGGATAATTGAGCTTGACCCGGACCGCATGGAAAAAGACGGGGCAGGCTGGATAAGTTTCTGCTATATCGTTCCGGAACTGCGAGGTGAAGGCTTAGGTGTCCAGCT
>JAAYWX010000133.1 GCA_012516225.1 Clostridiales bacterium | reverse complement strand
GTGCAGTTTTTTATTATTTTAACACTTGAAAATTTTAAACGCCTATGGTATGCATTTCAGATAGTGCACAGGAAATGGGGCGTTAAATTTTTAATTGAATTGATCAGCAGGGCTTATAAAGCTAAAAATTTATTTTGAAAAACACTTTTTACATAATTCGCAATGTTTGAGCAAAGATATTTAATGAAAATACATTGGGGTTTTGGGAGTTGCCATGTTTAGCTTTATTGTTAGGAAACTGCGTTTTGCCAAGATTAAAAAGAAATCGGAAAAAGCGGAGAACCGCCCTGAAGATGAAACATACGAGTATGAGGGCAAAGAAGGAAAGAAGTTTACCGATAATCTTGACAAGAACATTGAGATGCTGAAAAACATAATTACCGAGAGTAGCGACCTTATTTTTCGGCGCTTTGTTTTCGGAGAGGACAAAAATGCGGTAATTGTTTATATAGACGGGCTGATAGACAAAACTTTGGTTCACGAAAATATTCTGAAGCCGCTGATGGGCGCCGAAAGTTTTAAGGACGGAGAACTGCCCGAAAAAATCGACATTGAATACGTCAAGTCAAAGCTACTGTTTGTGGGTAGTATTGACGAGAAGGAATCCGTAGACGATATCGTAAGCAAAATACTGGCGGGAGATACCGTATTTCTGATGGACGGAGCCCAAAAAGCTCTCGCTGTCAGCCTGCGCGGATGGGAAAGAAGGGGAATAGAGGAACCTCAGACCGAATCGGTAGTGCGAGGGCCACGCGAAGGCTTTACGGAAACGCTCAGGATAAATACTTCTATGCTCAGAAGAAAAATCAAAAACCCAAATCTGAAATTTGAAACGCTGACTATAGGCGAACGTACGAAAACAGACGTGTGTATAGCTTATATAAACGGACTTGCCAAGCCCGAGCTTATAGATGAAATTAAAGCGCGCCTCAGCAAAATTAAAACCGACGCGATTCTGGAATCGGGATATATAGAACAGTATATTGAGGACGCGCCTTTTTCGATTTTTTCAACAGTTGCGAACAGTGAAAAACCCGATAAAGTGGCGGCAAAACTCCTTGAAGGCCGGGCGGCGATATTCGTTGACGGAACACCCTTTGTGCTGACGGTACCAATGGTGTTTATAGACAGCTTCCAAGCCGCCGAGGACTATTACTCTCGCCCGTTTTTTGCTAGCACGATAAGGCTGCTGAGGTTTATTGCATTTTTTATAAGCATACTTGCGCCTGCTTTGTACGTTGCAATGTCAACCTTCCATCAGGAACTTATTCCGACTCCGCTGCTGCTATCCATGGCGGCTGCGCATGAAGGCGTTCCTTTTCCGGCGGCTCTTGAGGCCGCGATTATGATTGCTGTTTTTGAAATACTGAGGGAAGCAGGGGTTAGGCTGCCGCGGCCTATAGGACAGGCCGTCAGTATAGTCGGGGCTCTTGTTATAGGGGAAGCTGCTGTATCTGCGGGGCTTATAGGAGCACCGATGGTTATTGTGGTTGCAATTACTGCGGTATCTTCATTTGCCGTTCCATCCCAGACAGACTCCGCGGCAATAATCCGGTTCTGTTTGCTCATACTTGCAGGAGTAATGGGAGGATACGGAATAGCCATAGGGCTTCTGGCAATGCTTGTTCACCTGTCGACTATGCACTCCTTTGGAATACCATATTTAATGCCGCTTGCTCCGTTCAATAGAAGCGGCATGAAAGATACTTTCATAAGAGCGCCTATTTGGGCGATGAAAAAAAGACCGCTTGGGATAGCCATTGATGAAGACAGACAGAGCGGCGCCATGAACAAGTGGACAGAAGAAAGCGAAAAAAGGCCTGAGGCAGATACCGGCGGAGGTGATTTCGGAGATGGCGAAAAGACTGTTTAAAACCTTTGTCTGTTGCCTGTTAATCATCGGACTAAGCGGCTGCTGGAACAGCAGGGAGCTTGACAAACTTGGAATAGTCATGGGGGCCGGAATAGACAAAGCCGACGAGCCGGGAAAAATCCGCTTTATAGCTCAGACGGTACGACCAGGGGCGATACAGTCCGCAGGCAAGGGGGCCGGAGGCGAAGAAAAGGCTTTTTGGAATGTTGAAGAAACGGGGAATACGGTGTTTTCCGCAATAAGGGATACGACTGGAAAATCAAGCAGAAAGCTGTACTTTCCGCATTGCCAGGTTCTTGTTTTTGGAAGCAGTATAGCAGAAGAAGGGATATTACCATATCTTGACTTTTTTCTCCGCGACCACGAAAACCGCCTTAATGTCTGGATTGCCATTGCAGAAAACAAGGCGGGGGAGGTCTTAGATGTTGAGCCGAAGTTTGAAAAAATTCCCGCTAACAACATTGCCAAAGTAATTGAAGGGCAAGGCCATTATTCTCCACGGGCGGTGCCTGTCAGGCTGAGGGATTTCAAAGCCCGCAGCTTGAGCAAAACTACAGCGCCAATTGCACCTATTATCGGAATTTCGGGAAAGGACGACAAAAAGGAAACGGAAATAAAGGGAACTGCCGTTTTCAAGGACGGCAGAATGATAGGAAAACTTGATGCAAAGGAAAGCAAGGGACTTTTATGGGCACTTGGAGAACTAAAAGGCGGTATTATTGAGGTTAAAAGCGAAGAAGGAAATTACGCTGCTTTTGAAATAATACGAGTTAAGAGCGGATTTAAAACGGAAGTCAAGGATGGGAAGGTTAAAATTAATGTTTCAGTTCTTGAAGAAGGAAATCTTGGAGAGCAGGCCGGACCTGAAAACCTTACCAAGCCTGCGGCGGTTGATTTCCTCGAAAAACAGAAAGCGCAGGCAATAAAGGACGAAATAATGTCTGCCGTAAAAAAAGCAAAAGAACTTAACGCCGATATTTTCGGATTTGGAGATGCCGTTCAAAGGGAACACCCAAAAGAATGGGAAAACATGGAGAAAGACTGGTACAAAATTTTCACAACGATTGAAGTAAACGTGGAAGTCAGGACGAAAGTCCGCCTTGTAGGAAGAATAAGCCGGCCGTCGGTGCCGCAATAGGAGCAAACAAGGATGAAGCTTGAAAAAGGTGTAATTTCGAATACCCAACTGATGTTTCTTACGTTCAGCTTTATGCAGGCGATGATTATGACTGCCAATTTCAATTATGCCCTGACAAAGCAGGACACATGGATTGTCGTTATTGCGGCAAGCGCCGTAACGGCTTTGTTTGTGCTGATGTATACGGTTTTGGCTCGCAGATATGCCGGCAAAGACCTTGTACAGATAAACGACACCGTTTTCGGACCGTATTTCGGGAAAGCCGTATCCGCATTGTATATATGGTTTTTCTTTCAGTTGATAATCCATTATGCATATTTTTACAACAGCTTCTGGATTACCTATATCATGCCCGAAACTCCACGCATAGCGTTCCTCATTATGCTTATGTTCATTTGTGCCATGGCGGTGAAAGGCGGGATTGAAGTAATCGCTCGATGTGGCTTTCTGCTTTCGCTGATTGTTGCTGTTATGACGAGTCTTATTTTCATTCTGCTTTTTAAGGACATGAAATTTTCAAATCTGCAGCCCATGCTTCAAACACCGCCTAAAGACTTTATACAGAGCCTTCATATTATGCTGGCCATTCCGTTTCTTGATTTGGTGTCGCTGCTTGTGTTTTTTCCGTATACGGCGGAAAACCGCAAGATAAGAAAACCAGTGCTTCTTGCGCTTTGCATGAGCACAGCCCTGCTTCTGATAAGTGTTGTGGGAAACGTTGCAGCGGCAGGTGAGCGCGTGGCCAACTCCACATCCGTGTCTTTTGCTATACCGCGGGAAATAGATTTCGCCGGAGTGCTGACAAGGCTTGACGTGTTGATAGCGCTTACTCTGCTAATCACTATATTCATGAAAATTGCGGTGATGTATTACGTTACAGCAATAAGCACAGCAAGGCTTCTTAACCTTCGCTCGTACAGGCCTCTTATAATACCCATAGGAGTTCTGGTGATCGGATTTGCCGTAAAGCTGTACCCATCGGATATGGAGCAGGTTTATGCCGGAAAAAACGTTTGGCCGTTTTATGCTATTGTGCAGGAAGCTCTGCTGCCGGCCGTCACGCTTGCTGTGGTTTATATACGAAAACTGTTTCAAAAAAGAGGCGCGGAACAATGAAAATAGTCTATGTCATTTTTGCTTTTGCGGTGCTCATATTGTATGAAGTTCCTCGTCTTGTTAAGAAAAAATACTGGAGGGAACTTATAGCTTTTTCGGTTTTGATGGTTATCGCGTTTGCAGTATCGGTTCTTCAGGTACAGGATATTGATTTCTATAATCCTACGGAAAAAACGCAGTATATTGTAAAATCTTTGTATCCGTTCGATTACGACTAAAAGCGCCGCGCTAAGCTTTAGGCGGCGCTTTTGAAATATTCCTTCGTGTTTGACAATGAAAGACAAAAAGCATATAATACATCTGCCGTTTAATAACGGATTACCGGCAGGTGAGGGATTAAAAATGAAAAGATTATCGGCGCTTGTTTTGGCGCTCATACTGTGTTTTACGGCGGTAACGCCTTCAGCATATGCCGCTTCCGCGGCAAGAACGTCTTATCTGGAAGAAGACCTTGCGGCAAACCTGAAATGCCTTGGATTGTTCAAAGGTGTTTCCGATACCGACTTTGATTTGGACAGGGCACCTACCAAAACGGAAGCGCTGGTTATGCTTATAAGACTTTTAGGCAAAGAAAATGAGGTGCAAAACAGCGATTTTAAGCACCCTTTTTCCGACGTTGCCCCATGGGCAGACAAATATGTCGGATATGCTTATAAAAACGGGCTGGCGAACGGAGTGTCCGAAACAAAATTCGGCACCGGAAGTGCAGGAGCCTGCACATACCTTACGTTTATGCTGAGGGCGCTCGGATACTCCGATACTAACGGTGCGGATTTCACATGGGATAATCCTTTTCCTTTGGCAAGAAAAATAAACATACTGCCTGACATGGTGAGTATTGCGGACTTTACCCGTGCCGATGCCGTACTGATTTCATATTCCGCTTTATCTGCAGAACTTAAAAATTCAAAGCATACTCTGGCGGACAGACTTATAGACGCTGGTGCTTTCACAAAACAGCAGTTCGATACATATTACGATGCCGGAGTGATAGAGTCGTTCCAAAAAGAAACGGATCTGACCGCCGAGCAGGTATATGCAAAATGTGCCCCTGCTGTGTTTTATCTGGAAACATATGATTCAAAAGGCAACAAGAAAAATTTCGGAAGCGGCTTTTTTATCGGGAGCGATGGTACTGCGGTTACCAATTTTCATGTGATCTCGGAAGCGTATTCTGCGAAAATAACGCTTCCGGATACAGGCTCGGTATATGATGTTCTCGGTGTCTATGATTATGATAAAGATAAAGACTGGGCTGTCATAAAAGTTGACGGGAAAGATTTTAATTACCTTAAAACATGTGGGCTGGAAAGTGTGAAAACCGGGGCAACGGTTTACGCTATAGGAAGTCCGCTCGGACTGCAGAACACTATAACTCAGGGCATAGTGTCGAACCCAAAAAGGACAGTAAACGGGAAAACTTTTATTCAGACAAGTGCCGCATTGAACAAGGGCAGCAGCGGAGGAGCGCTTATAAACGCGCAGGGGGAAGTCATAGGAATTACAACGGGCTCTTTTGATATGGTCAGCCTTAATTTGGCTCTGCCTGTCGACTGCATCAAAAATTTCTCCAAGGAAAGCGTCAAAACTCTGCTCTCAATAACTGAAAACCCGGGATCCGTAATAAAGGCTTATTCCGAGTATCCCGATATCCCCGATTTCGGCGCATACTATGGCGTAAAATTGTTTAACAAGAACGATTCAGCGTCCGGAACAACATATTACTATACGATGAGTTCGTTAAGCGCCGTAGGAGCTTGGGCGGGAGATACTACTGCATACCCGACGTACCTTAAAGTCCTTACGGAGTGGGGGCTTAAGTATATAACAGAATTTTCGGCGGGATTAAATTATTATTGGGAATTTGAACTGCAGACCGATAACGGCGGGTTCGTTGTTATCGTAGGAACCGCTGTGGTCAGCGGGACAAAGTGCGTATTTGTACAGGTTATAAGCTAATAGAGCCTAAAGGGGCGAAGAAGGGATATTTTCCGTTCTCCGCCCTTTTTATAAGCTGATACTGCGGAATAACATCAAAAAACGTACCGTTAAAGCATGACCTACCGCCGAGAATGGCACTTTGCACACAAGCGGCGATCAAGGCGGACAGGGAATAATCGGCTGAGGCTGAAGCAAATTATACATATGCAACGGAAAAGATAAATAAAAAGGAGCTGATAATATGTCTGTTCTTGCTGCGTTTGCAGTACCTCATCCTCCGATAATCCTTCCTGAAGTAGGGCACGGGGAAGAAAGGAAAATTATAAGGACGGCAGAGGCCTATTACGAGGCAATGCGCAGGGTGGCCGCAATAAAGCCTGATACCGTCGTTTTGATAAGTCCGCATGCTCATATGTACGCCGACTATTTTCACATCTCCCCGGGAAAGCGGGCAGAAGGAAATATGGGAGTTTTCCATACGCCGGAAGTAAAAATAACTGCCGAGTATGATGCAGAGTTCGTAGAGAAATTGACACAACTTGCAGAAACGGAGAAGGTGCCTGCGGGAACGCTTGGGGAACGTTCAAAGCTGCTTGACCATGGGACTATGGTGCCGTTATATTTCCTCAATAAGGTATATACGGACTACAAACTGGTGCGAATAGGGCTGTCAGGGCTTTCACCGCTTGTGCACTATAGGTTAGGACAGTGTATTGCAAGGACGGCAGACGAATTAGGACGGCGGACGGTTATAATAGCAAGCGGTGACCTTTCGCATAGGCTGAGGCAGGACGGACCCTATGGCTTTGCACCGGAGGGACCTGAATTTGACGGGCAGATTATAAAGGCGCTGGAGGCAGGGGACTTTATGAAACTGCTTGAATTTTCTCCGGAATTTGCAGACGCAGCAGGCGAATGCGGACTTAGATCGTTCCAGATTATGGCTGGAGCACTTGACAAAAAGGCGGTTACGCATGAACTGCTATCGTATGAGGGGCCGTTCGGAGTAGGTTACTGCGGCGCGGTGTTCGAAACAAAGGGAAACGATGAGAGCAGAAATTTCGGTGTACAGTTTGAGAAATGTGAAAGAAAGCGTATTGAATCTCTTAGGGAGAATGAGGACGAATATGTGCGTCTGGCACGGCTTAGTGTTGAAACGTATATAAAGACGGGGAGGAGGGCAGATCTTCCGGAATGGCTGACGGAAGAGATGAAAAGCAGGCGCGCGGGTACTTTCGTATCATTGAAAAAGCATGGACAGCTCCGAGGGTGCATAGGTACGATTTCTCCAGTAACCGGAAGCGTTGCGGAAGAAATTATGCAAAACGCGGTGTCCTCAGCGGTCTGTGACCCGCGGTTTGAACCGGTTTCGGAGCATGAACTGCCCGAGCTTTCCTACAGTGTCGATGTTCTTGGGGATACGGAGCTTATATCATCGCCGGAACAGCTTGATGTTAAACGCTATGGGGTTATTGTTGAGAGCGGAAGAAAGAGAGGGCTTTTGCTGCCTAATCTTGAGGGGGTGGATACAGTCGAGGAACAGATAAGCATAGCAAAGAAAAAGGCGGGAATTTCGCCTGACGAAAAAGTCGTTCTGCGGCGTTTTGAGGTGGTGAGGCATAAGTGAAATGTGGGATATGTCCGCATTGCTGCGACCTGAAAGAAGGGCAGACGGGGCTTTGCCGAGCAAGAAGCAACATCGGAGGGAGAATAAGCTGTGTAAATTACGGAAAGCTGACATCTCTGGCGCTTGATCCGATAGAGAAAAAACCGCTGGCAAGGTTTTACCCGGGAAGCATGATCCTTTCGGCCGGCAGTTACGGGTGCAATTTAAACTGCAGATTCTGCCAGAACTTTCGCATTTCAATGGCGGAAAACGGTGAGGATAACGTATATGTTCCGCCGGAAGTCCTTGTTAGAAGGGCGGAAGAACTTAGAGCAGAGGGAAATATAGGGCTTGCGTTTACCTACAACGAGCCGATTGTGGGGTACGAATATGTAAAAGACTGCGCAATTATTGCCAAACAAAGAGGCTTGAAAACGGTGCTTGTTACAAATGGAATGATATGCGCCGGGCCGCTTAGAGAGCTTCTTCCTTATATTGACGCAATGAACATTGACCTAAAAGCTTTCTCAGAACGCTTTTACAAAATGCTTAACGGAGATTTGCAAACGGTGAAACAGACAATAGAAATTTCCGCAGAGAACTGCCATGTGGAGGTTACAACGCTTATTATACCCGGAGAAAATGACAGTGACGACGAAATGGAGGAAGAGTCAAAGTGGCTTGCCTCGGTTAATACCGATATGCCGCTGCATATCAGCCGTTTTTTCCCGCGCTATAAAATGCTTGAAAAAGAAGCCACTCCGATCGAAACAATCTACCGCCTGCGCGACAAGGCGTCAAAGTATTTAAAATACGTCTATACGGGAAACTGCTGATTTTAAAAGCACCCTGTAAGCGGCGAAGATAAGCGCGCCGCTGACAGAGTGCTTTTACTGTTAAAAATGCGGGAGTCTCATTTTAATATTAGGCTTATTTTACAGCGGTTTTAGGCTGCTTTTTGAAACGGCAGCCTTCATTTGCCGTATATACTCGCAGACAGGATCTATGCAGTTTTGTCCATATTGTCCGACTATCTGCACAATTGCAGATCCGACGATTACTCCGTCCGCAATGGATGATATTTCCGCTGCCTGCTCAGGCGAGGATATGCCAAAACCGACAGCAACCGGAATTTTGGCGTCGGACTTTGCTGCGTTTACCATACAGCCTATGTCGGAAGTAATTTTATCCCTGACCCCGGTAACACCCATTGACGATACACAGTATATGAAACCTTGCGCATCTTTTGCTATCATTGATATGCGTTCCTGTGAAGTGGGGGCTATCATGGATATGATCTCTATACCGTAACGGGCACATTCGGATTTCAACTCGCTTTTTTCTTCGAAGGGCATGTCAGGGACTATAAGTCCTGATATGCCGCAATTTTTGCAGCGTGACATGAATTTGTCTTTTCCGTAAGTCAGCACCGGGTTGAGATAGGTAAGGAGAACAACCGGTACATGAAGCTGCGGTACGGTTCTTTCAAGGGTATCGAACAGTTTATCGGCGGTGCAGCCGGCTTGCAGAGCGCGTTCGCTGCCAGCCTGTATTACCGTACCCTCCGCTACGGGATCAGAAAACGGCAGTCCTATTTCTATGAGATCCGCTCCTGCCTGAGCCATGGCAGGCAGAAGCTTTTCCGTAACTTCAAGCGAGGGATCGCCTCCCACAATAAAAGATATAAAGGCCTTTCTATGCTCAAAGGCTTTTGCGATTTCAGTCATGCAAATCCCTCCCTCTGTACCTTGCAATTGCGGCAACGTCCTTGTCTCCGCGGCCGGAAATTGTTACAACGATTATCGAGTCCTTATCCATGGCAGGGGCAAGCTTGCAGGCATAAGCGACTGCATGAGCAGATTCAATGGCCGGGATAATGCCTTCTGTACGCGAGAGATATTCAAAGGCGTCCACAGCCTCATCGTCAGTGACGGGAACATACTGCGCCCGCCCGAGCTCGTTTAAATAAGCGTGTTCCGGACCGATTCCAGGATAGTCCAGACCTGCAGATATTGAATATACCGGTGCTATCTGCCCGTATTCGTCCTGACAGAAAAGTGATTTCATACCATGGAATACTCCGGGCTTGCCGGTAGTTACGGTTGCGGCGTTCCACGGTGTATCTGCACCGCGTCCTCCGGCCTCGCAGCCTATAAGGCGGACGCTTTTATCATTTATAAACTCGTAAAAACTGCCTATGGCGTTTGAACCGCCTCCAACACAGGCTATAACTGCATCCGGAAGGCGCCTTTCCGCGGCGAAAAGCTGCTCTTTTATCTCCCGGCCGATGACGCTTTGAAAATCCCTGACTATTTCGGGGAAAGGATGCGGCCCCATGACGGAACCCAAAACGTAAAAAGTATCATCTGCCCGACGTGTCCATTCGCGCAATGTTTCACTGACAGCGTCTTTCAAAGTCATGGTTCCGCTATTTACAGGGCAGACCTTTGCCCCGAGCAGTTCCATACGATAGACGTTAAGAGCTTGGCGTTCCATATCCTCTTTCCCCATGAAAATTTCACATTCCATTCCCATCAGGGCGGCGGCAGTTGCGGCGGCTACTCCATGCTGACCGGCACCAGTTTCAGCGATTATGCGTGTTTTACCCATCTTTTTGGCAAGGAGCACTTGCCCCAGAACGTTGTTTATTTTATGGGAGCCGGTGTGATTCAAGTCTTCGCGTTTGAGGTAGATTTTTGCTCCGCCCAGATCTTTGGTCATTTTTTCTGCATAATAAAGAAGAGAGGGCCTTCCAGCGTATTTTGACAGAAGTTCGTTCAGTTCGTTTTGAAAGTCCGGATCTTTTTTATACAGGCAGTAGGATTTTTCAAGCTCCAAAACAGCGTGCATCAAAGTTTCCGGTATATACTGCCCTCCGTAAGCCCCATATCGTCCGGCTGCTGTGGATTTATCAAGACCATGCACCAGATCAATAAGAGCCCGCATTTTTTGAGGATCTTTTGCACCCTTTGTTTCCGCCCCTCCGGAGACATCCACTGCCGCCGGACTGCAGGAAGAAACGGCATAGGCGATATTTTCCTCATTGAGCCCCCCCGCAATGAAAAACGGGTGATTTAATTTTGGTATCAATGAATAGTCAAAAGTTTTTCCCGTACCGCCGTATAAGAAAGCGTCATATGTGTCAAGAAGAAGGGCATCGCAGGGCAAAGCGTCTGCCTCTATAAGCTGCTCTGAAGAACGAACTCGGACCGCCCGTATGATGAGGTTCGGTACAGTTTTTTTCAGCAAAGAGATATATTCCTCATCTTCATCGCCGTGAAGCTGTATGAGATCTATTATTTTGTCTCGGCACAGTTCAGCAATCAGAGATAGGGGGGCGTTTGCAAAAACTCCTACTGCTTTGATGGAAGGGTCGAGAGCGGATTTAAGCTCTGCCGCCTTCTCCTTTGTTATTTGCCTTGAGCTTCCTTCCGCAAATACGAAACCTATATAGTCCGGCTTATAGAGGTTTGCCGCATATATATCTTCTATGCGGGTCAAGCCGCATATTTTTATTTTTGTCATATGGTATTAATCTCCTTCCCGACAGAGCGGCGGTTGAACGTACCCGCCGCTCTCCGCAGTTCTTGCAGAAAATTTTTCTTGTCTGCCGCCCT
>JAAYWX010000132.1 GCA_012516225.1 Clostridiales bacterium | reverse complement strand
CAAAAACAGATACCAATGGCAGCCGGAACCGGCGGGGGGGTACCTTATTTTTCTTGATAACGGTGTTCCTGTAGGATATGATATTATAAAGTCCGAAACAGTACGGTAAGTTTCTAAGCTTTAAATCTGACCGGAAATATATTAGTTTATCTGCAAAATGAATGGAGGAAACGAAAATGGGATCGACAAAAAAACTGTCACTTGTCCTTGCCGCAATTCTTTTTGTTTTTCTCCTCGGAGGCTGCGGGGAAAAATCAAAGGATATCGAGAATAAAGGCACTGGCATTGCCGTTACGGATATGACGGGGCGCGAGGTGACTCTTGAGAAACCTGCAACGAAGGTCGTGGCGCTGACCGCATCGGACTGTGAAATTTTATATGCCATAGGGGCGGGAAATACGCTTATCGCAAGGGGCGAATACTGCAACTATCCGGAAGAGGCACTGAAAGTTCCGGCGGTGTCCTCCGGAAGTGAAACAAATATAGAGCAGATAATCGCGCTTAAGCCTGAAGTGGTTATCATGAATACCATGGATCAGAAGACAGAACAGATTAAAGCACTTGAAAACGCTGGAATCAAGGTAGTCATGAACAACGCCAAGACCATTGAGGAAGTTTATACTTCCATTGAAGTGATAGGCAAGGTTGTCGGCAAAGAAAAAGAGGCGGCGGACTTGATTGAAAAAATGAAAAAAGGATTTGAAAAAATTACTGATTCAGCGGAAAAAGACTCGAATAAGACGGTTTATTTTGAGGTTTCTCCCCTTGAATATGGATTGTGGACAGCCGGCGGCGGTACATTTATGGACGAGATAGCCGGTATGCTCGGAGTTAAAAACATCTTTTCGGATGTTTCGGGCTGGGCTGAAATTTCTCAAGAACAAGTCATAGAGAGAAACCCTGATTATATTGTTACAATTTTTATGGGTATGGAGGTGCAGAAGTCGCCCGCGGAAGAAATTATGTCCCGCAAAGGCTGGGAAGGCATATCAGCCGTTAAGTCCGGAAAAGTAATTACAATTGATTCTGACGAAATTTCCCGTCCCGGACCACGCCTTGTAGAAGCCGCCGAGGACCTCCGCGAATTCTTTTATGGCAAATAGAGAAGGTTTCCGCAGGGCGGAGTACGCCGCCATGATGCTTTTGACAGTTGCGGTTTTTGTTATGTGCGTGTGCCTTGGCAGCGTTAACGTACCGGTGGCAAAAGTTTTTAAAACAATATGGGAATCGCTTGCGGGGAAAGCAATCGGAGAAGATGCGTTACGATCTATAATAATGTCTGTCCGGCTGCCGAGGGCACTTTGCGCGGCACTTACCGGCGCCTCGCTTTCCCTCAGCGGAGCTGCCATGCAGGGGATACTCCGGAACCCTCTGGCAGATGGTTCCACTCTCGGAGTTTCCAGCGGGGCATCATTGGGAGCGGTGCTTGCTATAGCGTTTGGGATACAGGTGCCTTGGCTTTCCGGAGGGGGCACCGTGCTGATGGCTATGCTTTTCGCCTTTGCGTCCCTTGTAATAATACTTGCCTTCTCCCAAAAGGTAGACAGCTCGTTTTCCACTAATACGATTATTCTGACGGGCATTGTTTTCTCAATGTTTATCAGCAGCATAATAAGCCTTGTGATTGCTTTTGCGGGGGAACGTGTAAAAACTATCACTTTCTGGACAATGGGTTCAATGGCAAATACCAGTTATCTGAATGCTCTTACTATTTTTGCGGCACTTGTTTTCTGCGGAGGCGCGATATTGGCAAATGCCCGTGAGCTTCATGCTTTTGCCTTGGGTGAGGATAATGCGCGCGGCATAGGAGTGGATGTGAAAAAAGTTAAGCTGACGGTTTTGATTTCTGTTTCATCTCTTATAGGAATATGCGTTTCCATAGCGGGAACTATCGGGTTTGTGGGGCTTGTAACGCCGCATATGACCCGTATGATAGTCGGGCCAAACCACAAAAAATTGCTGCCTGCTTCCGTTTTGTTCGGTTCGGTTTTTCTTATGCTTGCGGATCTTCTCAGCCGAACGATGTTCAGTCCGGCGGAACTTCCTGTGGGAGTTGTAACGTCGTTTATTGGGGCAATCGGATTTATCT
>JAAYWX010000131.1 GCA_012516225.1 Clostridiales bacterium | reverse complement strand
GGTTGAATGCAGTCCGAATCCTTAAAATCTACCCAACGAACCCTGACTGTTTTGCTTGTGTTTACATTTTTTATGGTGCTGGGTTTTGAGATGATCATGCCGCTTATCATAGGCCACTTTGTGAATGATCTTCTTTTTTCCGCCGCGGCGGTATCCTTAGCTCTCGCAATACGTCAATTTTCACAGCAAGGATTGGCTGTTGTCGGAGGCGCTTTGGCCGACCGTTATAATATAAGAATTTTGATTTGCTTTGGGGTTCTGCTAAGGGCGGCGGGCTTTGCTGCGCTTGCATTTGCAGACAATTATATGGTGCTCCTTGCATCCATGATCGTAATCGGGTTCGGAGGGGTACTTTTTGAAACACCTTACCAAACGGCAATGGCTCTGCTCACTACAGAAGATAACCGATCGCGTTATTATTCGCTGTATAACACAGTAGTGGGCGTATCTGGCACAGCAGGACCGTTGGTAGGTGTTTTATTGCTTAAGCTGGACTTTTCAATGGTCTGCTTCGGCGCGGCGGCATGCTTTTTGGTTTGCTTTGTTATTGCCTGCTTTACAATGCCAAAGGCGATCCGCGCACAGGTCGCAATTCCTATTACCGACTCCGTTAAGACGGTAATCAAGGACGGGCGCTTTTTGAAATTTGCAGTGCTGATGATGGTGTTTTGGCTTTCGGCTTCGCAGATAAACGTCAGCTTTCCGCTTAAAGCTCAGGACATAACAGGAAACGAAAATGGTGTCGGCGTTATGTGGGCGATATATGCCGCAGTAAACGGGGCTTTGCAGTATCCTCTCGTGTCTTTAATGCTTAAGAAATATAATCCACGGCAAATAGCGGTTTTTGGAATAACGCTGAACACTATTGCGCTTATTTTAGCTGCCTTTGCAGATACACATCTTTTGTTTTATGCCGCGGTGGTTATATTTGCGCTCGGAATGCTTTTTGCACGTCCAAACCAGCAAAGCCTTGCTGTGGCTATGGCTGACAGCAAGGCTATGGGAATGTATATCGGCGTGACATCACTTACATTTGCAATTGGGAACGGTACCGGAACTATTATTGGCGGTGCGCTCTACGACCTTGCCAAAAGGACTGGCTATATAAAATTTCCGTGGTTTATTTATGCCGCAGTATCAGTAGCTTCATTGCTGGGATTTGCTTTCAGCAAGTGGCTTGACGTTGGACATAAAAACGGAAGTGAGGTTTGCGGTGCTTCATCCGCCGCAGAAACCGGCGAATGAAAGATTCAAATATCGCAAAGATAATATTCATTAGACAAGGAGAGGAAAGTTATGAAAAGAAAAGCCTTTTTGCTGATTTCACTGCTGATGTGCTTTATACTGCTTTTTTCAGCTTGCGGAGGAAAACCTTCCGCAGAAACACCGGCAGCATCATCCGAAACACCGTCGGATAATTCCAGAAATGCCGGCAAAGATACTTTGGTTATCGCCAGCCTTGAAATTCCGAATACGCTGGACGCCATGCAGCCCCTTAGTGCATCTTACCTTAGACGACTGGGAGCTGCCGAGGCGCTGTTTAAGGTGGATGCAGGCGGAAAAGTTTTGCCGGAGCTTGCCGAAAGCGCCAAGCAGATTAACGATGTCACTTGGGAGATAAAGCTTCGCCCCGGTATCCAATTCTGGAGCGGAAAGGAGTGCGAGGCCGACGCTGTTGTAGCTTCGCTGAAAGAGTCACAGACAGAAGACACAAGTGCGGCATCTTATCTGAAAGACTTGACTTTTGAAAAGGTCGACAATACTACAGTCCGAATTACAACGGCGCGAAAAAATATGCAGGTGCCGCTTAATCTCTCGGTATATCAGACATTGATACATAATGCCGAGGCCTCATATGATTCTGTCGATAACGCAGACTATACCGGTATGTATAAAATTGCCGATTTCAAGGCGGAAGAGAGCATTACGCTTGAAGCAAATGAAAAATATTGGGGAGATAAGCCCCAAATAAAGAAAATCGTGAACAATCAGATACCTGACGAGCAGTCCAGAGTACTTCTTGCCAAAAGCGGTGAAGCGGAGATCATAACCGATATTCCGACGGCTGGAGTTGCGGAGCTTACCGGCAGTAATACTGTCCGCCTTACGGAAGCACCCAGTGCGAACGCTCAGACTATTTATTTCAATCTTTCAAAACCACAGTTTCAGGATGTCAGAGTGCGTCAGGCACTTAGCTGGGGGCTTGACCGCGAAGAGTTGGTTTTGCTTGGAGCGGAAGGGCAAAGCAGCCCCATAACCACATGGCTTGGAGCAAATCCTGCTTATCCCGAAGCAAAGACCGCCGTATACGGTACAAAGGCAGATCCGGAAAAGGCCGCTGCGCTTCTTGATGAGGCAGGATGGACTGCAGATGCAAACGGCAAGCGGATTAAAAACGGGGAACAGCTTACGATCCGACTCATGACATGGGGAAGCGAGAAAGCTCTTGGCGAAGCCATTCAAAACGAATGGTCCCGTCTGGGTATTGATGTGCAGGTACAGCATGTGGATTATAGCGTTATAGAAGATGCCCGCAAAAGCGGAGACTGGGACGCCTTTATCGAAGCTTGGGGAACATTTGGTGATGCATATGCTCTTCTTTCCGGACAATATTCCGCCTCTGGAAGTGCGAATTACGGGGGATATAAAGATTCGGAAACCATAGCTCTTTTGGACAAACTTGGGAAGGCAGCAGAGGAGAGCTCCCGCAAGGAACTTGCGCTCCAGATAAATAAGCGTGTCGCTGAACAGGCACCGGTGATCTGCCTGTATGCGCGGCCTCAAATTGTGGCTGTAAGCAAGTCTTTGCAAGGGTTTACAGACCATTTCAGACAATATGAATATCTTGTAAACGCAGATTTGAAGTTTGTCGGATAAGGTGTCTGTCTTATGCTAAAGAAAGTGTTCAAGAGAATGCTTGAAATACTTATGACGCTCTTATTTTCAACAGTAGTTATATTCCTGCTTGTGCATCTCGCTCCAGGCGACCCCGTGTTAGCTCTATATGGCCGTGAAGCAGAACTTGCCGCGGGCAGCAGTCAGGAATTTGAGGCGCGTATGAATTAAAAACTCTCTGAACTGGGCTTGAATGACAGCCTGCCGGTTCAATATGCGAGATGGCTGAAAAGGCTTGCGAGATTCAACCTTGGGGAGTCAATCCGTACGGGAAAACCGGTAGCCGATGAAATAAGAGCGCGCCTTCCCGCCACAATTGTGCTTGCGGCGGCATCCCTGCTTATCCAGATTGTGCTCAGTCTTGTTTTCGGAATAATATCGGCTCTTAATGCGAAAAAGGCAGCGGACAGCATCGTACGATTTATCTGCGTGTTTTTTGCATCTGTTCCGGGGTTCGTGATAGGACTGGGACTTTTATCCCTGTGCGCCGTTAAGCTTGGAATATATAAGCTCGGAGGAGGGGTAAGTTTCCGGCAGATTTGGCCGCCGGCATTTACGATTGCACTCGGACTTGCGCCTCAAACGATAAGAGTTACAAGAGCAAGCATGCTTACAGAATTCGGACAAACATATGTGCTTGCGGAACGTGCCAGAGGGCTCGGCAGACTGCTTGTTGTAAAAAATGCTATGAAAAATTCAGCGCTGCCGTTCGTGACGGCTCTGTCGTTCTCTTTTGCGTCGCTTCTGGGGGGTTCCGCCGTTATTGAGAGCATATTTGCATGGCCGGGAATTGGAAAATACACATTGGACAGCATTCTTGTTCATGATTATCCAGTCATACAGGGATATGCGCTTATTATGGTCATTCTTATTATTTGCTTGAACTTGATTGTAGATTTTCTCTATACGGTATTTGATCCACGTCTGCGAAATAATAGGAGAACTGCAGCAGATGAAAAAGTGTAGGTTAAAGTATTCTGCAAGCTTTTATATTGGAATAGCGCTTCTGAGTGCAATCGTCATACTGGTCGCGGGGGCGTCACTGTTTGCTCCGTACGACCCGCTGGAAGCAAATGCCGCCGAAAGGCTGCAGGGAATAAGCGCAGCCCATTTGTTTGGGACTGATAGATTCGGAAGAGATGTCTTTTCGCGAGCACTTTTCGGCGGACGGGTTACACTTCTGTCATGTGGTGCAGCGCTTATTTCATCACTTTTTAT
>JAAYWX010000130.1 GCA_012516225.1 Clostridiales bacterium | reverse complement strand
TGCGGACTCGGCCGGCTCTTCAGACTTCTTGGTGCAACCTGCAAAAGCAGCAATAAGCATCATTGCGGCAAGAATTACAGCAAATGTCTTTTTCATAGTTTTTTCCTCCAAAACTACTATTGATTTTTTGGTAACTTTTACATTCAAGCTACGTGATGATATTAACACTTAAATAAGCTTATGTCAATATAAAACAACAAAGATTTAAAAATAATTTAATAATTTCTTAATAATTTAATTTGAGAGCTTTTTCTATAAAAATCCCGCGGTAAACCGCCGCGGGATTGGAAAAGCTGATAAAAACTGCAGAAACAGCGGGAAAACCATCATTATTTAAGGCTTTGGGCGTATTCGGAATATTTATTTATTTTATCCTCACACTCTTGTTTGCTGTTTCCTTTTACGAGGATGTATATTTTTATTTTAGGTTCCGTACCTGAGGGACGGATAATAAAAGACGTATCGTCCTCCAGTTCAAAGTACAGCACATTGGATCCGGAGATATGGGTTTTGTCAACGGCGCCAAGACCTGGAACAATAATTTTTCCGACAGAGTAGTCCCTCTCACGCAAAACCTTTACATCGCAGATTTTTGCGGGAGGATTTTCCCTTAGCCTCGTCATCAAAGACTGCATCCTTTCAAGTCCGTCAATTCCGGGCATGACAAGGTTTAGAGTTTTCTCCGAATAATAGCCGTATTTTTCATAAAGACTGTCCATAGCCTGAAGCAGCGTCATACCTTTTTCATAGTAATATGCGGCCATTTCTGCAATAAGCATAGATGCGGTAACCGCATCCTTGTCGCGTACATAGTCACCTATCATATAGCCGTAGCTTTCTTCATAGGCCATAATATACTTATAGCTTCCGCTTTTTTCATATTGGGCGACCTTTTCCGCCATGAACTTAAATCCTGTAAACGTATCGTCAATATGGACGCCGTTGCGCTGCGCAACTTCACGTGCCATCTCCGTCGTTACGATAGTCTTTATCGCTGCGGCGTTTTCGGGAAGCGTTCCCTTCCTTTTGCGAGCGTTTATTATATAGTCAAGCAGCAGAACTCCGGTCTGATTTCCAGATATGGTGACGTATTCGCCGGTTTCACTGCGAACCATTATGCCGACCCTGTCTGAGTCCGGATCCGTTCCGATAATAAGGTCACAGTTTTCACGCTTTGCAAGTTCCACGGCAAGATAAAATCCGGCGGGTTCTTCCGGATTAGGGCTCTTAACGGTAGGAAAAGTTCCGTCAATCACCATCTGCTGAGGCACAGGAATGATGTTCTTAATTCCAAGACGTCTCAGTGCTTCCGGTACAAGCTTATATCCGGCGCCGTGAAATGGAGTGTAAACAATTTTAAATGTATCCGCCACACGTACAACAACGTCCTTATCGATTGACTGGGAAAGGACATTTTCAAGGAAAAGCTCATCGGTTTCCTTGCCTATAGTTTCTATAAACCCCGCAGCCTTTGCCTCATCAAAATCCATTGTTTTGATTCCATTAAATATATCTATAGCCGCCATCGCGTTGGCTATCGCTTGAGCATGGTTTGGCGGAAGCTGCGCACCGTCGGACCAGTAGACTTTGTAGCCGTTGTATTCGCGCGGGTTATGGCTTGCCGTTATATTAATTCCCGCCGCCGCGCCATAGTGCCTTATTGCAAAGCTCAGTTCCGGCGTAGGACGCATGGCCTCAAATATTCTTACAAAAACTCCGTTTGCCGCCATAACAGAAGCTGCGGAACGGGCAAAAGACTCGCTGTTTTCGCGGCAGTCATAACATATGACGACGCCTTTCTTTTTGGTTTCTTCCCCTTCGGCGCATATGACGGAGGCAAAGGCCTGCGTTGCGTGCATTACAACGTACTTGTTCATGCGGTTTAATCCCATGCCCATAATACCTCTTAAACCTGCCGTACCGAATTGCAGAGGGGCAAAAAAGCGGCTTTTTATTTCTTCCTCATCAGCGCCGATATCGTTCAACTCCCGCCATTCGCTTTCTAACAAAGCGGGACTGTCAAGCCAGCGGCGGTATTCGTTAATGTAATTGGTCATGTCAGCATCCTCCAATGAGATAAATCGCGTCTTCAAGCATTGAAGCAGGTACAAAAATATCGGTTCCTTCTCCGCTCATGCCTAAGACAACTTTTCCAAAACTGCCATTTAAAGGGTATTGCTTTACAGCGGGGATTCCATAGGCGGCAAGCATATTTATAAGCATTTCGTCTTCCATATCCGCAGATGTGCAATGCTTGAGAAAAACAGGCTCCTCCGGAGTGCCATCAACTTTTGGCCAGTTTTTATAAAGCTTTCCCGGAAGGGAACCGCCCCATACAGGCTTTGTGCCTCCGGCAGAAATCTGTTTGTCGCCGTTTTTTGAGTTTCTGCCTTTTTTAAAAAATGACATTTTAAAAAACCTCTTTACGCAGCATTAAAATGGCTGTCATTTATGGTATTTACTTCCTTCATTTATCATTATACCCCTGTAAATCTGTTCTGCAAGCATTACTCTTGCAAGATGATGCGGAAAAGTCATTAAAGAAATTGACATAAGCATGTCCGCTCGGTTTTTTATGCAATTGTCCAGTCCATAAGAGGAACCTATGACAAAGCATATTCGGCTTTTTCCTTCATTTGCGCACTTTTGAAGAAATAAAGCAAAATCGCTGCTGGAAAATTGCCTTCCTTCTATGCACAGAGCAACTACATATGCTCCGGAAGGTATATGCTTTTCAATATCTGCGGCTTCTCGGGCAAGTCCCGCATCTATATCTGCCTGAGACGGGGATTGCGGAAGTCTGATTTCGTTCAGCTCGAATATCTCGAATCGGCAATATGGCTTTAAGCGCTTTTCATATTCGCTGAAAGCGGATATGTAATGATTTTCACGAAGGCGTCCGACACATATAAGGCTAATATTCAGCATAGCAAACTGTCTCCAACGGAAATTTTAAGTATATCCTTTTCCGGCGCTATGTCTATGTATATATCACTATCCGTATTTATACCCTCAGCGGCGAGAGCTCCCGCCACACACTGCCTTGCAATTTCAGGGCGGTTGTTCTCACGGCTCAGATGCCCAAGTATCATTTTCCTTGTGCCCCTCTTATATAATTCAACGGCAAGGCATCCGCAAGATTCGTTCGAAAGATGACCGTTATCCGACAAAATGCGGCGTTTCAATGCTGGTGGATATGAGCCGGACAAAAGCATCCCTACATCGTGATTTGACTCGATAACGGCGGTGTCGACCCCGCTTAAGCCTTCTATTATCTCCTCTGTAATATGTCCACAGTCCGTACAGAAACCGAAAACGGAGCTTCCGGAAATCCTGTATCCGACACTTTCCGGTGTATCGTGAGGCGTTCGGAACGGAAGCACTTTTAAGCCGCATATATTTTCTTCCTGTCCCGTTTTAAGAGAAGTCAAATAATCTTCAACCCCCGCAATTGACCAGCAAAGGTGATTGGCCACTGTACGGGGGGCGAAAATGGGAATATCGTAATGTTTAATAAGTGTACTCAGTCCGCATATATGATCCGAATGCTCATGCGTGATAAGAATTCCAGAGAGCTGCCCTGGACTTAATCCAATAGAGGCGAGAGCCTGAGAAATGCGCCGCATAGAAATGCCGGCATCTATAAGGACGGCGGATTCCCCGTCCCTTACAAGGGTGCAGTTTCCTCCGGAACCGCTTGCTATCGTATAAACCTGCATAAATTTAATCCTCGCAAAGTTCAGACAACAGCGGACGTAAACTCATCCGGTTCTGAAATACAGGTTATATCTGCCCCCAGCTTTCTGAGCTTGCCCACAAAGTCCTGATACCCGCGTTCGATAAAAACAACGTCTTCTACAACTGTTTCGCCTCTTGCGCAAAGTCCCGCTATAACAACGGCTGCGCCGGCGCGGAGATCACAGGCAGCTACCGGAGCACCCGTAAGATACGGTACCCCTTCTATAACGGCCGTTTTCCCGTCTACCTGCACTTCCGCCCCCATTTTCCGAAGTTCCGAGATATACTTGTAGCGGTTGTCCCAGACTCCTTCGGTAACAACGCTCGTACCTTCCGCAAGGCACAGCACAGTGCTTATCTGAGGCTGCATATCAGTCGGAAATCCGGGATAAGGCTGGGTTTTTACGTTTGTACGGATGAGCTTTCCTGTGCGGCGGACAACAATGTAGTCCGGATATTCGTCTATTTCAACACCCATTTCGCGCAGTTTTGCACTGATGCAGTCAAGATGTTTAGGGATAACGTTTTTTATGGTTATTTCCCCGCCGGTGGCGGCAACGGCGGCCATATATGTGCCCGCCTCGATCTGATCCGGTATAATCGAATAGGTACCTCCATGGAGTTTGTCTACTCCGTATATTTTAATGGTATCGGTACCGGCACCCCTGATGTCCGCTCCCATAGAGTTTAAAAAGTTTGCAAGGTCAACTATATGAGGTTCCCTTGCGGCATTTTCTATCGTCGTTTTGCCGCGTGCCTTTGAGGCCGCCAGCATAATGTTCATCGTAGCGCCGACGGAAACCTTGTCAAGGTAAATTTTGCTGCCTGTCAGTATCCCGTCCGGTGCTTCTGCATATACAAACCCGCCCTTGACTTCAACATGGGCACCGAGCGCCGTCATACCTTTAATATGCTGATCAATGGGGCGAACTCCAAAATTGCAACCGCCAGGCATAGTCGTCTTGGCGGATCCGAAACGGCCAAGCATAGCTCCTATCAAATAATAAGAGGCGCGGATTTTGCGCATTAAATCATAGGGAGCGCCTTCTTTGCAAACGTTTGTACAGTCTATTTCTACTGTGTTTTTATTAACAGTGCGAACTTTGGCTCCCATTTCGTGGAGAATTGTCAGGAGCATACCTGTATCGCTTATCTGAGGTATATTTTCTATCCGGCAAACACCTTCAACCATCAGTGCCGCAGGTATAATAGCGACAGCGGCATTTTTTGCGCCGCTGATTTCAACTTCTCCGTAAAGAGGGTTTCCTCCTCTGATTACATATTTATCCAAAGAAACACCTTCCCGCAATAAAGAGATACCGAAATATATTTATTATATAGGTATGATACCCTAAGTGAATGATTATAGCCTTAAAAAGATATGTCCAAACAAAATTGTTATATAAAAAATTAATACCAACCAAGTCAATTTTTACTGCTGCATTATAACATAATGATTACAAAAACACAACAAAAATAAACAATGGAAACTTAAGGCGATAGTTTTATCTTTATCGGTTCCCCTGACTGAGCATCAATGTAGTACGGCTTTGCATCCGTCTGGATGCACCAAACGGGCTTTAGGGTACAGTCACCCGATACGGCGGAATTAAGGAAATAGCCTATTTCGAGTTTCTCTATCTTGCTGCATACTTCACCTGTCTGCCTTATGTTTTCGAGGAAGTTCATAAGGACCGTTACGCTGTCGGGGTAGTTTTCGGAGGATACAGCCGAATATTTTTTTGATTGGGGACGGTTTCCTATTATAAGCGTAAGATTTTCCGAATTAAAATAAAAGCTGATTCGGGAATTATAGACCGGCGTTTTATCTAATGAACAGCTTAAAGT
>JAAYWX010000129.1 GCA_012516225.1 Clostridiales bacterium | reverse complement strand
GTTTGCCTCGAAGACTTATCATCTCCGGAATAAGAGCGGTTGAGCACATTGCCGCCGTTTTCCGTAACGGTAGATCGGTTGTCATGAATCTGGCTTGCCACAAGTGCACCGCCGCCGACTCCGCCCAAAATGGCACAAACAAGGCACAGACATATCAGCTTTGCCATACTGATGCCCGGTTTCTTCTCCTTTTTATTTTTCGGCGGCTTCACAGGAGGAGTATAATTCGTCATCGGCGCGGCATCTCCTTCCCCGCGCGGGGCATAATTTGCGTCCATATAGGAACGATGAGGAATTTCTTCCCTCGAAAACCTGTACTCCGAGCTGTTGTTTTCCTCCGGCTGATTATTTGTGTTTTCCCCATCAAAATTATTCTGTTCGTACATAGTACCAGCCTCCTTAGATTATCGGTCTCTTTTACACTGGACGTGTTTTGTACTGTGGAAATAGTAGTACCCATTTGTTACGAGCAAATGAACAAAAGCAGAAAAATTTTTAAATTTTAAAAATGTCTTTGCGTTGCAGATTCTATTTACAAATTCTTTCGCCCACCGTATAATACTAAAAGTAATCATACACTCGGGGAGGCGAAAAAATGGAGCGCAGTTTTGGAAACATCCTGTCGGAGCTTAGACATTCACGCAATCTAAGCCAGCGGCAGCTTGCCAGCGACCTGCATATAAGCCAAGCACTGCTTTCCCATTATGAAAACGGCACCCGGGAACCAGGGCTTTCATTTGTCTGCCGCGTCTGTGATTATTTCTGTGTTTCGGCTGATTATATGCTTGGGAGAAGTGACTGTGAAGATCAGCCGATATCTGTTTCCACCGCGCTTGCCGAACTTAACCGGGCGCTTTCCGGCATAAATGACGCGGATGTACGCAAAGCGGCTCTTTGCTATGTTGACAGTGCCGCAAAAAAAATGACATTCCGCTTGACTTATCACGATGATCTGCAACTTCTGGAGCAGACATCGGCAATGGCCGAAGCCGAACTGAGTGTTGCACGTTCAATGTCTGGTATTCTTAAGAGCGGACAATAAAAGAATATACACTTTTGCCCCCTGTGTAAACAATTTTTTCAAAAATTCTATTTAATTTGCCCTTGGAGTGACAATATGACAGAGCAGAGCAAAATACGAAACTTTTCTATAATAGCGCACATAGATCACGGAAAAAGCACCCTTGCCGACCGCCTTCTTGAAAAATGCGGTGCCGTCGACAGCCGTGAAATAACCCCTCAAATTCTCGACAATATGGATTTGGAACGTGAGCGCGGCATTACTATCAAAGCTCGGGCTGTCGGACTTTCATATAAGGCAAAAGACGGGGAAACTTATACTCTTAACCTTATTGATACCCCGGGACATGTTGACTTCAACTATGAAGTTTCACGTTCTCTTGCTGCCTGTGAAGGTGCTCTTCTGGTGGTGGACGCAAGCCAAGGCATCGAAGCCCAGACCCTTGCCAACACATATCTTGCACTTGACCACGACCTTGAAGTCCTGCCCGTAATAAACAAAATAGACCTTCCGGGTGCCGATCCGCTCCGTGTTAAAACCGAGATAGAGGATATAATAGGCATTCCGGCTCTTGACGCGCCGGAGATAAGCGCAAAAAACGGCATAAATATTGATGCCGTTTTAGAGGAAGTGGTAACAAAAGTCCCTTCTCCCAAAGGCGATGCAAGCGCTCCTCTGCGGGCCCTTATATTTGACAGCCAATATGACAGCTATCGCGGCGTAATAGTATATATCCGCATAATTGACGGCGAAATACAAAAGGATATGAACATCCTTATGATGGCCTCCGGTGCCAAATATAAAGTAGTGGAAGTCGGTCATCTCCGTCCCTTTGGTTTGGACCCCTGTGATAGTCTTTCCGCCGGTGATGTGGGATATTTTACTGCAAGTATAAAAAATGTTACTGATACTCAAGTAGGCGATACGGTCACCGGACTTGAAAATCCCGCAAAAGCGCCCGTACCCGGATATCGTCCCGCCCAACCCATGGTATTTTCAGGCATATATCCAGCAGACGGCGCCGATGATCCAGATTTGCGCGACGCTTTGGAAAAGCTTAAGCTTAACGATGCCGCCCTTCAGTTTGAGCCGGAGTCCTCCGCTGCCCTTGGGTTCGGCTTCCGCTGTGGTTTTCTCGGGCTTCTCCATATGGAAATAGTTCAGGAAAGGCTTGAGCGCGAATATGACCTTGACCTTATCACAACTGCCCCGAGCGTAATTTACCATGTCACTAAAACCAACGGTGAAATGCTAATTGTGGACAACCCCCTCAATTATCCCGACCCTTCACAGATAGATTTTGCGGAAGAACCCTATGTCAAGGCCTCAATCATGACTCCTACCGAATACGTCGGCAATATTATGGAGCTTTGCCAAGACAGGCGTGGAGAATACAAGGGGATGCAATATCTTGACGAAACGCGTGTGGAACTTCAGTACGAAATGCCGCTTAACGAGATTATTTACGACTTTTTCGATGCACTTAAAGCCCGCACCAGAGGTTATGCCTCTCTTGATTATGAGCTTTCGGGATACCGCGAGAGCAATCTTGTCAAGCTTGATGTTCTTCTTAACGGTGAAATTGTAGATGCGCTTAGCTTTATTGTGCATAGGGATAAGGCTTATCCAAGAGCACGCAAAATTGTTGAGAAACTTAAAGAAAATATACCTCGCCAGCTTTTTGAAGTCCCTGTTCAGGCGGCTATAGGCGGCAAGATTATAGCGCGTGAAACTATAAAAGCCGTACGGAAGGATGTCCTTGCCAAATGCTACGGCGGCGATATAACTCGCAAAAAGAAACTTCTTGAAAAGCAGAAAGAGGGCAAAAAGCGTATGCGCAGCCTTGGAACGGTTTCTGTTCCTCAGGAAGCGTTCATGGCGGTTCTTAAACTTGACGAATAAATAATATCCGCAATCTTAAGTATATGCAAAAAGCCTGCCCTCAAACAGAACTCATTCTGTGAGGACAGGCTTTTAAAGTATTAAAATTCTCTGGTTTTTATTTTAAGAAAACCCCTTCTACAAGGAGCTTTATTCCAATCCCTATAAGAACACAGCCGCCGGCAATGCCCGCTCCCCGTCCAGAACCTTTGGGCAGCTTTGAGCAGAGTACTCCTCCAAGCAAGCATATTAAGAACGTTGATATGCCGATAATTGTGCACGGCATGAAAACAGTGCTTTCAGTAAAGGCAAAGCTGACGCCGACCGCAAGCGCGTCTATGCTCGTCGCCACGGCAAGCATTATTGCTTTGGAGTGGCTGAATTTTTCGCATACCGCACCATCATCTTCCCCATCGTCCTTGTTTTTTATCGAATCTACCAACATTATCCCGCCTACAAATACCAACATAAAGAAGCTGATATAAGGTCCAAACGACATTATGCTGTTGCTTACCGTTCCGGCAAGGTAAAATCCGATAAGCGGCATAAGGCCCTGAAATATTCCAAAATATATGGAATGAATAGCTGCATTTTTCAGCCTGTTTTTAGGACAGGCAAGTCCTTCTCCCACAGTCACCGCAAAAGCATCCACTGAAAGGCTTGCTCCGATAAGTATATCAGTCAGTAGTTTTTCAAACATGATTTCCTCCGTTTTTTGTTTCTGTTTTTATTAATTTCTCTATTTTTATTTTTAAAGGCTGGTTTTTATTATGTAACACGAACAGTATATGCGCCTGGCTCTCGAACTTGCGCGGAGTGCGGCTGATGCGGGTGAAATCCCCGTTGGCTGCGTAATCACGGATGAAAGCGGAAATATTATAGGAAAAGGCCAAAACACCCGTGAGCGCACCCGTTCCGCTCTCGGCCACGCCGAACTTAACGCTATAGACGAAGCCTGCCGGACTGTTGGAGACTGGCGTTTATACGGCTGCACCCTATATGTGACTCTCGAACCCTGTCCCATGTGCGCGGGGGCAATAATAAATTCCCGTATTTCTTGTGTAGTCTACGGTGCTAAAGAAAAAAAATACGGTTCCTGCGGAAGAGTAATAGATCTTTTTTCAGAACGCTATAGTCATCATCCGGCCGTTTTTGGCGGAGTTCTGGAAAAAGAATGTTCAGCTTTACTGTCGTATTTTTTCGGCGAACTGCGTGGATGAATCGTTTCCCTCCTTTTTCTCTTGTATATTGCCTTAAAATGTCAGACTTAAAGCACCGTTTCCCTTTTGTGGGAAACGGTGCTTTTATTCTTCAGGTCTCTTTGGGCGTACCATCGGCATTGAAAAGAGGCAGAGGTGCGAGATAGATTACATCATCGCGCTTTTGTGCGTCACCTTCAGCGAGAACAAACATGCGCCCCGCTACTGTCCCTCCCGCCTTTTCGACAAGCTCTTCCACTGCCTTAAGTGATTCTCCTGTGGAAATGACGTCGTCTACGATAAGGATACGCTTGCCGCGCATTTGCTCTGCATCCGCCTTGTCAAGAACAAGCTTCTGCACCTTCTCCGTAGTTATAGACTTCACCTCTACTTCAAAAACTCCTGTCATGTAGAGCTTGGGAGATTTGCGCGCAAGAAAATACTTGTTTTCCCCGCTCTGACGTGCCATTTCATAGAGCAGAGGAATGCTCTTCGCCTCAGGCGCTATTATGTAGTCGTATTCCGGAGCTCTTTTAAGCAGTTCCGCGGCGCAGTGAACCGTAAGTTCCACATCGCCGAAGATAACAAATGCGCCGATGTAAACATCGTCGGTCACGCGGCATATCGGCAGCTCGCGCTTTAAACCGGCTATGTCTATCTCGTAGGTAAGCATTGGATGATTTCCTCCTGAATTTCCGTTTTATACGGCGGCAAAACGCCGCAGATCGTTTTTAAGGCAACATATCTATTATACATTTATTAAGCTAAAAATCAACACAAACAAAACGGGTTTTTAAATAAACAGACCCGGTCTATCTTTTATGATAATCCACTACCACAGGCAGTCCTGTCAGGTATCTTCTCACCATGTCAAACGCACAATTCGAAGCAAGCGTCCGTACTCTTGTCCTTCCGAATCCGGAATTAAGCTGAGTAACAAAAACCTCATTTTCCGCCGCAAGCGCAACAAAAACAGTACCTACAGGATTTATTCCATCCCCTTCCGGACCGGCAAGCCCGGTGGTGGAAACGGAAATTGACGAACCGAAAAGTTCTCTTGCCCGCTTTGCCATTTCGGCTGCAACCTCTCCGCTGATTACACCATGCTTTTTAATAAGTTCATCCGGAACGCCCAAAACGGACGTCTTGCTTTGCGTCGCATAGGTAATCGCTCCGCCCATAAACACCGCCGACGAGCCGCTAAGATCCGTAATTCTCTTCGCTATAAACCCTCCTGTACAGCTTTCCGCCGTACTGATCGTCATATTTTTGCTTTTGAGCAACTCAAAAACGACATGCTCTAGACTTCCTGTATCTATACCATATATGATATCTCCAAGAATTTCCCGCACTTTGTCTATAACGGGCTGCATCATTTTCTCCGCCTCTTCGGCGGTTTTCGCCTTAGCTGTAATGCGGAGCATAACCTCGCCTTCCTTCGCATACGGGGCAAGGGTAGGATTCTGCAGTTCGTTCATCATGCTGCGGAGCTTTGCTTCAACAGCGCTCTCGCCGCTTCCGACTATATGCAGGCTGTGTGACAATATAACTTCATCCGAAAGTGCCCTAAGGTAAGGCATGGCACAGGCTGTGAACATGGCGTTGCACTCTCTCGGAGGTCCCGGCAGCATTATTACCCTTACTCCGCCTGCCTCGAAAGCACAGCCGGGAGCAGTTCCCCACTCGTTGCGGAACACTGTGCAGCCCGCGGGAAGATAAGCCTGCTGGAGATTGTTTTCGGTCATGTTGTCAACGCCGATAATTTCCCGGAAGTAACGCTTCATTTCCTCTGCAAGCTCTTCATGAAAAACCATTTCAAGACCGAAAGCCTTGGCAAGAACCTGCTTTGTAAGGTCATCGCAGGTTGGTCCGAGACCGCCTGTCGTTATGATGATATCCGCACGTCCGCGCGCGATCTCAACGGCTTTGGCAAGCCTCTCCGGATTATCGCCCACAACGGTGTGATAAAACACGTTTATGCCGAGTTCGGAAAGATATATCGAAATATCTCTTGCATCCGTGTTGGTTGTGTTCCCCAGCAGCAATTCGGTTCCGACCGATAAAATCTCTGCGCTGAGCGGGCTTTTCATACGACCAGTCTCCTTTCTGTTTCTGCAGCCTGTTTCAGATATCAAATCTGATTCTTTCCGTTCCTTTCAGAGCTTCTTCGACGAGTGCGTCAATGTTAAGAGCGCTTTCCGCATTCAAAACATCCTCAAGCTTAGGTTTGGTGCGCGGGTGCCGTGGTGTGAAAACCGTACAGCAGTCCTCATACGGCAGTATAGATGTTTCATAGGTGTTTATCTTTCTTGCTATACGGATAATGTCCGACTTGTCCATTCCGATAAGCGGACGCAAAACTGGTAGAGAAATACACTCTTCCGTAACCCGCAGAGCCTCCATAGTCTGACTTGCCACCTGCCCGAGGTTTTCTCCGGTTACAATGGCGCCGCAACCGTTTTGCTCAGCTATTTTTTCGGCTATCCGCATCATAAAGCGGCGCATAATTAGCGTAAAATATTCCTCAGGGCAGTTTGCGCGGATTTCCTCCTGAATATGCGTAAACGGAACAATTTCCACTGTTAATCTTCCGCAGTATCCTGTTAAGATTTTAGTAAGCTCAAGCACTATCTGCTTTGCCTGCTCGGAAGTATAAGGGAAGGAGAAAAAATGCACCGGCACAAGGTGTATCC
>JAAYWX010000128.1 GCA_012516225.1 Clostridiales bacterium | reverse complement strand
ATGATGGTTGAGCTTGTATCAAAGGGAAGCAAGATAAAAATAATACACACTTTAAACAGAGATTTGGATGAAATGCTCAGAGGCATAAGCCAATGGCTGCCGCTTTATATGACGGGGACGATTGAGCCATACTATTATCCGAAAAAAAGAGACGGAGTATTTAAAAGAACCTTGTTCATAGCCTCAAATTTTGAAGCAGTTGTATCAAGCTCCGTAGGGAGCAGTTGGGAACAGTCAGCCAATGTCCTGTTTCGGGATAAGGCGGCCGTTGCCGCGTTTGAGAGGGAATTTGACGAATATTTGAGCCTATGCAGACCTCTCATGAGTGTTTTTACGCCGGACGACAGAGATGAATATCTTGACACGCTGATGAGATTCGAGGAAGTGCAGAGCAATTCCGTAATAAGGACGGAATCACTCTCCCTCGTGACGATGCCCGAAGATGTGGTAAGGGGAGTTGTTTCACGGCTTGAGGAAACCAAACATGACTTTCTTCAGTATGCGCTTATCAGAAACGGATACTTTAAGCAGAGCATAGAATCATACTCTTTTACGGAAATTATACCTTTATATGATATAGAAACCGTTAAAAACGGAGAAGTTAAAGTTGCCTTTTCGGATATACTGGTGAGCAAGGCGGTTTATTATACTCCCGAAGAATATATACTTCACCTTGAAAATATAAAGAAAATGCTTGAAACATACAAAAATTTCCATGTTTGTTTTGAAAGAAAGGCATATCAGGAAGAATTCGCCGTGTATGTAAAAGAGGATGTGGGCGTGTTTGTAACAAAAACATCTCAGCCTCCGGTTACGATTGCGTGCGGTGAGGACAACCTGAAGGCGGCTTTTTGGGACTATATGATGAATATTATAGAAGCAAAGTTTATCGGAAGCCGAAGCAATGAAGAAGCGGTAAAAAGGCTGAAAGTTTATATAGGAAAGATTAGAGAAAGTATTTCGACCAAAAACTGAGGAAGCTTGTCTGCATATGCGGGAATAGGTGACTTTTCGACTAATATGCCGACTTGATTTTGCCTTATGCTCCGTATTTCCACTGTCTTTTTTGACGGTGTCAAGTATGAAGGATGGCTCTATAAATTTTTGTATAGAAATATGCAAATATCTATTGACATGGGGAGAATTATCTGATATTCTAACGGAGCGCCTATTAGGGGGATTGTATCCTAATTGTGCCAAATGCGATGAAACGGGAGATTGCTGCGGATTTTTCGCCGGTAACTTCCGCGGAGTATGTCCGCAGCCGAGATTTTTCGGCGGTAATCGGGCGGTTGAGAACGTTCTGATACACGCGTATATCGCTTGTACGGAGTTTAAACCGGATCGCAAATCCGGTTTGTTTTTCGGGCGAGGTCTGATACGCACGGCAAGGTGTACAGAAAAACTTCTCACCGGACGTAATTTAAGCCGGAGAGACCAGAGCCGGCAAAAACAAACGTTCAGGAGGAAATAATTTATGGCGGCAGCAACAAACAAAAAAATGATTCGCATCAGACTCAAAGCTTACGACCATCAGCTCATCGACAAGGCGGCGGAGAAGATCGTTGAAACCGCAAAGCGCACTGACGCAAAGGTTTCGGGACCTATTCCCCTCCCCACAAAGAAAGAGGTTGTCACGATACTCCGCGCGGTCCACAAATATAAGGATAGCCGCGAGCAGTTCGAGCGCCGCACACACAAACGCCTTATAGACATTACAAATCCCACGCAGAAGACGGTTGAGGCTCTTATGTCGCTGGAGCTTCCCGCCGGCGTGGAGATCGAGATGAAGCTGTAAGTGCAACGCTTCCTTGCTTTACAATATGCACGCAATGCACGCAGATTAAAACGTCAGATTAAACGCTCTGAAAAAGTAGAGCTTTGTCGCGGTTGTAAGTGTTGCGTGAAGTTAAAGCAGGGTGCGGATGATTTCCGGTATCATCGGGAAATCGGATATTAAGCCGAAAGCAGCCCTAATGTCCGCAGCTTGCGTGGGCGGACAGGGTCATGTCAGCAGCCTCTTGGCCGAGAGCCTAAGCGAGCTGACCAATAACCTTAAAGGAGGAAATAAAATGAAGAAAGCTATCATCGGCAAAAAGGTCGGCATGACGCAGATCTTCGATGAAGCGGGCAAGGTCGTTCCGGTAACCGTTATAGAAGCGGGACCCTGCGTCGTTGTCCAGAAGAAAACCGTTGAAAAGGAAGGCTATGCTTCCGTTCAGCTCGGTTTCGAAGATCAGGCAGAGCGCAAGCTCACCAAGCCTGAAAAGGGTCACTTTGAAAAAGCGGGAATTCCCTTTAAAAAGTACCTTAAAGAATTCCGCCTTGACAATGCGGCGGAATTAAATGTCGGCGATGTCATTACGGCAGGCGTTTTTGCCGCCGGAGACAAGGTCGACGTTACCGGGATATCCAAAGGAAAGGGATACGCGGGTGTTATTAAGCGCTGGAATGCCCAGAGAACACCCACAAGCCACGGCGGAGGTCCCGTTCACCGTCATGCGGGTTCAATGGGCGCGAATTCAGATCCATCAAGAATTTTCCCGGGTAAAATCGGTGCGGGACATATGGGAGCCGAGCAGGTAACCGTCCAGAATCTTGATGTCGTTAAGGTTGATCCCGAACTGAACATGATTGTCGTTCGTGGTGCGATACCCGGTCCTAAGGGCGGGATCGTGTAT
>JAAYWX010000127.1 GCA_012516225.1 Clostridiales bacterium | reverse complement strand
TGGCCGAAAGTTCAATCAGCACAGCAGCCGATGAAGAATTTCCTCCCGAAAAATCCGCCAGAGGCTACGGTTCTGAAGCTCCGGAAATTGTCCATCCTTCCGAAAACCCTCCGGATGAA
Organism: Clostridiales bacterium; assembly: GCA_012516225.1. Classification (GTDB taxonomy): domain Bacteria; phylum Bacillota; class Clostridia; order Oscillospirales; family Oscillospiraceae; genus UBA2658. Next base: position 6,381 of record JAAYWX010000127.1, on the reverse strand, counting down.
GCCTCCGGCCGCTCGAGAAACAGGCATAAGCATCCGCCCCGCGGCTCCGGCAGTCGTCCGCACCCTTCTCCGGAAAGCGTTTTCGCCAATTCGGACGATGACGATACTATCATATGGGAATCATCAGCGGAAGACTCTTCAGCCGGAAAAAGCTACGCCCCGCCCGGCAGCTATGAAGAATCGGCGGAAAAGTATGCTTCAAAGCAGCCGCCTAAAGAAACGGACCTTATTGAAAAAGTCTTTTCTCCGATAGCCGGCCTTATTGCGGCATCTGCGGTAAACCGCGAGGAGAAGCGGAAAGCGGAAAAGGCCCGGATTGAAGCAGAATTGAAGCCCCTGCCGCCTGAGATGAGTCCAGAAAAAGCATCGCGTCTTTATATGGAGCAGGCCTTGGCTTTAAGGCTAAGATGCTTTCTGGTCTTTGCCCTTTGTCTTGTGCTGGTTTACCTTTCCTATGGTCTGCCGGCTTTGGGAATTCTGGGGAGCAGCATAAAAATCAGAACTCTTGTCTGTCTTATTTTCGAACTTGGCGTTATGCTCGTCGGTCTGGATGTATTTACAAACGGCGTTGCATCGCTGTTCAGGGGAACGCTCGGTGCGGAATCCCTTATCGCGGTGTCATGCATAGTTTCAATTGCTGAAGCCATATATATAGCCGCAGCGGAAAATTATTCAGCAGGACTTCCCTTCTGCGCAGTATCGGCGCTTTCACTGACTTTTGCTCTCTGGGGGCATTACCTTGCATGCAAAAGCTATGCTCTCAGCTTCAGGACTGCGGCGCTTTCAAAATCGCCCTCAGTTATAATCTCCGAGGACGGCGGAGAAGAAATCGGGCGTGTTCTTTCACATGAAAAACTGCCCGTAACCGGATTTGTCCGTAAAAGCGAAGAAGCGGATATTTTTGAAACGGCATACTCTTATTTTGCTCCGCTTCTGCTTGTCTTTGCGGTCGTTCTCAGTCTTTTCTGCCTTGTCGCAAGCAAAAAATGCGATAACTTTATACATACCCTTTCGGCAAGCATTTCGGTCAGTGCGTCCTTATCATCCGTCTTTGGCTTCTCGCTTCCCTTTTATGTGCTTGCAAAGCGTCTTTCCCGAAGCGGAGTGGCAATTGCGGGATATGCCGGTGCCGCCGATCTTGGCAGGATACGCAAAGTTGTCATTAAGGACAAGGACCTCTTTCCTCCAAGAACCCTGTCAATAGCCAACGTATCCGTTGAGGAAGGATTTTATCCCGACAAAGTGGTCTCGTATACAGCAAGCATGATAGGTGCGGCTGGAATGGGAATTGCGCCAATATTTACGGAACTCATGAGAAAAAACGGATACACAATGAAAAAAGTTGAAGATTTTGCTTGCCATGAAGGCGGCGGAATTATCGCAAGAATAAACGGAGATATGGTTTACGTCGGTTCTTCAAGTTTTATGCATCTGATGGGTATCAGGATTAAAAAGGGAGCTGCTTCAAAAAGCGCCGTATACACAGCTATAAACGATGTTCTTGCCGGTACTTTCGAGGTTAATTATATCCCCGTAACCTCCGTCCAGCGAGGTCTTGTTACTTTGCTGCGTGGCAAAGCCGAACCTGTTTTTGCCGTCAGAGATTTCAACATCACCCCTTTGCTCGTAAAGCAGAAGTTCCGTCTGCCAAAGGAAAGCTATGACTTTCCTTCTTTTGCGGACCGTTACCGCATTTCTTCGTTCGATGCTGAAAATGACATCAGCGTTGCCGCAGTATTCTCTCGGGGAGGGCTGAATTCCGTGGCTGGTCTTATAAAACGCGGAAGGAAACTGTATAACGGCCTTATTCTGGGCGCCGCACTTTCCGTCTTGGGTTCGGCAGTTGGTATGGTTTTAATGCTTGCCATGTGCTGGTCCGGAACTTACGAATCCGCAAGCTGCGCAAATGCCATGTCCTTTATGCTCTTTTGGCTTGCCCCTGTCTTTGTTGTATCATTGGGACTGCGCCGCTGAAAAATTTGCTTCCTCAAATCCGGTTTGCCTTTGCACAGGCGGCCGGATTTGTGTTTTTTACCCTGTTTTATCTTATTTGCATCAAAAATGATGAATAAATATGAGTTATTACATAAAAATATTGTTGCAAATGACACTTTGCCCGTGTATAATCTTACCGTATGAGGTTTTAACCGAGTCGGTAAATTTTAACTAATAAGGAGACACCCTCACATGAGCTATGCAATCAAAAACATAAGAAATATATGCCTTTTGGGTCACGGAGGAAACGGCAAAACCAGCCTCGCGGAGAGTATTCTTTTCATGACCGGCTCGACCGACAGGCTTGGAAAAGTCGTTGACGGTACGACGGTTTCCGATTTCGATGCGGAGGAAATCCGCCGTAAAATCAGTATTGCTGATTCCGCTATGTTCTGTGAATACGGCGGTATGAAAATAAATATTATCGATACTCCGGGATATTTTGATTTTGCAGGTGAAGTAAGCCAGGCGCTACGCGTTGCGGACGCCGGCATCATCGTCTGCTCTGCTAAGGACGGTCTCAACGTCGGCGCTGAAAAGGCATGGAAAATGCTTAACGAGTCAAAAACTCCACGCGCCATATTCATTTCCAAAACTGACGAGGAAAACGCCAGCTATGAACGCGCATTCAACTCTCTGCGTGAGAAGTTTGGTGTATCGGTTTGTCCGATGGTTGCTCCTATTATGGACGGCGATAAAATTACAGGTCTTATAGAAGTTGCTTCCAAAAAGGCTTATTCGTTTGACGCTAAGGGAAAGCGCACCGAAATACCCGTTCCGGAAAACATGAAGGCTACTCTTGACAATCTTTATAACACTCTTGCCGAAGGTATCGCAGAAACAAGCGAAGAGCTTATGGACAAGTATTTCGGAGGCGAAGATTTTACTCCTGAAGAACTGCGTACCGCCCTTGCGGAGGGACTGCGCGACTGCTCCATCTGCCCTGTTTTCTGCGGAAGCGCCTTTACCTTTTTGGGCATTTCACTTCTTCTTGATGCGGTTGTCAATTATTTCCCCTGCCCGCACGAGGGCGGAAAGGTTGTAGATGAGAGCGGCGCTCCCGCTGCTATAATTTATAAGACCATTTCCGACCAGTACGGCAAATTCAGCTTATTCAAAGTCGTCTCCGGCAAAATAACAAATGAGATGACTCTTATAAACCCCCGTACAGGAACAAGTGAAAAAATCGGCCACATCTATATAATGCAGGGTAAAAAGAACATTGAGGTAAACGAGATAGCCTGCGGCGACTTAGGCGCTGTTTCCAAGCTTTCGGATTCCAAAACGGGCGATACTCTCTGCAGTTCCTCGTTCAATAAGGCTCTCCCCGGAATAAGCTATCCCGCTCCCTGCTATTCCATGGCAATCGCCCCCAAGGTCAAGGGACAGGAAGATAAAATTTCCGCCGGTCTTGCACGCCTTGCAGAAGAAGATCTCACATTCACTTATGCCAATAACTCCGAAACCCATCAGCTTATCATATCCGGTGCCGGCGACATCCACCTTGATGTACTCTGCTCCAAACTGAAGAATAAATTTGGCGTTGAAGTGGTGCTCAGTCCCGCGCGTGTTCCCTATCGTGAAAAAATCCGCAGCAAGGTTAAAGTTCAAGGACGTCGCAAGAAGCAGTCGGGCGGTCATGGTCAGTTCGGCGACGTATGGATCGAGTTTGAACCGCAGAATGAACCAGAAGACCTTATATTCGCAGAAAATGTCTTTGGCGGCAGTGTTCCGAAGAACTTTTTCCCGGCAGTTGAAAAAGGTCTGAGGGAAAGCATACAGAAGGGTGTACTTGCAGGTTATCCGGTCGTTTTCTTAAAAGCCACCCTCGTAGACGGTTCCTACCACCCTGTCGACTCTTCCGAAATGGCGTTTAAAACGGCTGCGAGCCTTGCATATAAGGCCGGTCTTCCCCAAGCAAACCCCGTAATTCTTGAACCCATCGGCTACCTTAAAGTAACTATCCCCGACTCTTGTCTGGGTGACATTATGTCCGACCTCTCCAAGCGCCGCGGAAGCCCTATGGGTATGAGTGCCCACGATGGTATGCAGGTTGTTGAAGCCGAGGTTCCCATGGCGGAAATGTCAAGCTATGCAATTGACCTCCGCTCCATGACTCAGGGCCGCGGAAGCTTCACCTTTGAATTCGTCCGCTATGAGGAAACGCCGATGAATATTCAGCAGAAAATTATCGAAGAGGCGAAGGTCCTCGCCGAAGATGCCGAATAACAAAAATATTTCTCAAGAACCGGAGCTGACAGTTCCGGTTATGTTTTTTGCTCTTAAATTATGTACGGGAAAATATTTCCTTTGTCTGCCTCAATTTTAGCCATTGTTGACTCCAATGATTAACAGTGATAGAATAACCAAGATAGAAAGATATATAATTATAATGTTTAGATTTTCCTTTTCCAGATAACGGTGGTCTTTATGAAAAAAAACAGACACGACAGCCTTTACTTTTCTTGGTCGGTGTCCATTTTATTGTGCATTCTCCTTGCCGTATTTGCACTTGGCTTCACATCTTGCAGAAAAAGTTCGCATAAGCCTGCGGAAACATCTCCCGCCGTTTCCGAAACGCCCTCAAACGGAGATAATTCTTCTCAGGAATCAGCCTCCCCTTCCTCTGCCGCACCAACTTCCCCCACCGGCAGTTCCGAAGTACGGCTTGGTGAAACTGATGATATGGGGCAGGAATATGTAGATAAATTTATATTTTTAGGTGACAGCACAACTTACGGTCTTGGATATTATGAAATTGTCCCCAAAAATCAGATATGGACACCTAAGAACGGAACTCTTACGCTTTCTCTTTGGAGTACGGCAACCATCGTATATCCGGAGGATAATTCTGAGATTCCGATAAAGGAAGCCGTCGAGAAAGCAAAGCCGGAATATATGCTTATTACTCTCGGTGTCAACGGCGTTTCTTTTATGGATGAGGAGTATTTTATCAAGGAATATACAAAACTCGTTCAGACTATTCAGGAAGCAAGCCCCAATACTAAAATAATACTCAATTCAATATATCCTATCGGTAAAAATTATCCTGCTTCAAACGGAATTACAAACGAAAAAATAGATAAGGCAAACACTTGGGTTGAGCGTATCGCCAGCTCTACGGGAGTCAAATATCTTGACAGCGAAAGCGTGCTTAAGGGTTCCGACGGTGCATTGGTAGAAAGCTACCACAACGGCGACTCTATGCACCTTAATGCCGACTCTTTCAAGCTTGTTATAAATTACCTTCGCACTCATGGATATAAATAGGCTTTTCTAAAAGTCTTAAATCAATAAGTCAAAAATATATAAATAGAACAAAAAGGGTTGACGAAATTGAAAAATCTTGAAAAATCATTTCCTATAATCTGTGCTTTCTTGCTTATTTTGCTTTTTTCCGCCTGTGGAGAAAAAGGCAAAACCGTTTCCAATGATGTCAATGTATCAGATATTTCCCTTTCCGTTTCAGAAGCTCTCGGCGATAATGACGCTTTCGTTTCGGTTCCCGAAAGCTACATCTCAGACTTAATGAAGATGAATACCTCAAATTATGACTCATATGATGTAAAAATCAACTCAAAAGGAATAAACATCGACGAATACGGCATATTCAAGGCTAAAGACAGCTCTCAGGCCTCCGACATTGAAAAAACCTTGGAGGATTATCTTAAACTGCGCATAAGCACATGGATGCCGGAGTATATGCCAGAAGAATTTCCGAAACTCAAAAACGCGGAAATAAAAATTGTCGGCAACTATGTAATGTATGCCATTCTTTCCGACAGCGGCAAAAAAACCGCTTTTGAAATATTTGAAAAAAGCCTGACGGCATAATCGCCGCCTATTCTGCATGAAGTTTGTGTCCAAAGCTTGCATTGTATGCCAAGTTCTGATATAATGACGCAAAATTCGCCGAAACTATACTTTAGGTGGGAGATATATGCCAAAATCTAATCATAATCAGTCTCATCGTGGGAAAAAACGCTTAAAAATAGATTCGACAGCAATATTTTTTACCCTTATTTGCCTGCTTGGAATGTTTATATATTTAAATGCCACAACCGAGCCTCTGAACGCTCCGGACGAACCCCCGGTTGCAGAGCTCCCAAGCGATACTCCTGCTTCTTCGCCTAACAGCGAACCGCCGCTTCCGAGTTCTGAAAACAGCTCTCTGCCCAATTTCAGTCCTGCTGCAACAGACAAGACAAAACCTGAACATCTTATAAAAGAAACAGGAATAATGGTAGACGGGCAAAGTGTTTCTGATTTCTCTTTTGATCCCCCGATCGATTTTGGTCTGCCTGAGGATTATACGAAAGTTGAAGGAATCGTTACCTTCCGCGGCAACAATTTCCGTGACAGCGGTTCATATGGCATCGCCAATAT
>JAAYWX010000126.1 GCA_012516225.1 Clostridiales bacterium | reverse complement strand
CACGTTTAAGGCCAACGGCTTCCGAAACGGCAAGAGCGCCCGCAGCGTTGTAAATATTATAGCCGCCGGGGAGATTTATAACAAATTCGTCCTCATCTCCAAAAGCTTTTATACTCACCGTGGTAGAATTTATGCCTGAATTAAGTATCCCTGAAACGGAAATCTGAGGTTCGGGCCGCTTATATCCGCAGTTTGGGCAGTAAAACCCTCCGAGATGTCCGAATGTACGATAGCTGTATTCGTATTCGTGTTTGCATTTTATGCAGTGCGGAGCGTCGGATACTTCGTTTACGGGATTTTGATATATAGGCACATCTATTCCGTAAAAAATCACTTTGTTCGGGACTTGTCCGGCAATGGATGCTGTCAAGGAACAGTCTGCATTAAGGCATACAACCGCATTTGGAGAATTTTTTATTCCGATGAGAATATTGCCGAGAGTATGGGTCACCTCTCCGTAACGGTCAAGCTGGTCGCGGAACACATTGGTTACAAGCACGACTTCCGGATTGACCAGTCGGCAGACTTCCTTTGAGGCGGCTTCATCACATTCAATAACCGCATATTCTTTCTTAGGTTTGCCCGTAAAAGTGGAATTTTCAATGAAAGCGGACGTAATTCCGTTAATAAGGTTGGCGCCGGAACGGTTTGCAAAATATGAGGTGCCGGATTCGGAAAATATTTCCTCTACGATTCGTGAAGTTGTGGTTTTACCGTTTGTGCCTGTTATTATAACGCACTTTACGTCTTTCGCAAGATATCCGAGCAAGTCCGGACAGATTTTTATTGCTATTTTTCCAGGAAGGGCAGTTCCGCCGCGCCCTATAAGACGCAGAAGCCTTATTGACAATCTGCAGGCGGAAACCGCCATAAATACACGTATCTTCATAGTTTTAAATTATACCCACCAATATCCCTGTTTTTGCTGGAATATGATTATTATTTTATCATTTCTTTGAATTCTTCTTCGGACAGAACAGGAATTCCAAGTTCCTGCGCTTTTACAAGTTTTGAACCGGCCTCGTCACCTGCGACTACATAGCTTGTCTTTTTCGAAACGGAGCCGGAAGTTTTGCCACCGTAACGCTCAATCAGAGTTTCGGCTTCATCGCGCGTAAATGACCGGAGAGTACCTGTAAGTACAAAAGTTTTTCCGGCAAATCTGCTGTCAAGAATGGCTTCCTTGCTTTCAAAGCTGACGCCGGCGCGCCTCAGAAGTTCAATCTGGTGTTTTGATTGGGGGCTGTTTAGCCAGTTAACAAGGTATTTTGCGGTTATGTGACCAATATCGGGGATTGACGTAAGTTCTTCTTCCGTCGCTTTGCAGAGTTCATCAAGATTTGAATAGTGCGAAGCGAGCACCTTTGCCGCTTTTTGCCCAACTTGGCGTATACCGAATGCGCAGAGAAGGCGGGCAAGTCCATTTTCTTTGCTCTTTTCAATTGACGAGAGCAGTTTTTCCGCTGATTTTACCCCCATGCGTTCCAACGAGGCAACACTCTGGGCATCAAGATAATATAGATCGGCAGGAGATGAAATAAGCCCGCTTTCTATCAGAGCTTGGGCAACGGAAATTCCGAGTCCGTCGATATCCATAGCTCCACGAGAGGCAAAATGGGCGATGTTCCGCAAAAGTTGGGCCGGGCACTCCGCACCGGTGCAGCGTATAACCGCTCCGTCCTCATCCCGTACGACTGGTGCGCCGCATTCCGGACACGTTTCGGGAAATTTGAAAGGGACAGCCTCCGGAGGACGTTTGCCGTAAACTACTTCAATAACCTCCGGAATGATCTCGCCGGCTTTCCGCACAATGGCAGTATCTCCTATGCGGATATCAAGCCTGTCTATATTGTCCTGATTGTGCAAAGTGGCGTTTGTAACTGTCGTGCCTGCAAGGCGGATGGGCTTTAAGACAGCTTTTGGGGTCAGGGCACCGGTTCTTCCCACTTGCACAATTATATCTTCTACGATAGTTTCCTTTTTTTCCGGAGGATACTTGTAGGCCGCCGCCCAGCGCGGAGCCTTTGATGTGCTGCCGAGCAGGGATCTGTCTGCCAGATTGTTTACCTTTATGACGGCACCGTCTATCTCATAGGGAAGCCCTTCGCGGTTTTCTCCAAGCCATGATACATGGCTGCGGCATTCTTCGGCGGTCCGGCATAGTTTATATGGTACTGCTGTAAATCCCATTTCTGACAGTGCATCAAGAGTTTCTGCGTGAGTCTTGAATTCCCTGCCTTCGGCATACTGTATGTTAAATACGATGATGTCCAGCTCACGTTTTGCGGTTATTCTGCTGTCAAGCTGGCGCAGAGAGCCGGAGGCCGCGTTGCGTGGGTTGGCAAAGGGCTTTTCTCCGCTTATTTCTCTTTCTTCGTTCAGTTTTAGAAAAGTTTCACGCGACATATAAACCTCTCCGCGGACTACAAGCCTCGGAGGGGCATTTTTCAATTTCTTCGGCAGGCTGCGGATTGTGAGAAGGTTTTCTGTTACATCCTCTCCTACAAGCCCGTCACCCCTTGTTGCACCGCGGATAATTCTGCCGTTTTCATACTCGACGGCGACCGACAGCCCGTCTACTTTCGGTTCCACAACGTATTCGGAAGAATCGCCGATGACTTCATTTGTACGGGATATGAAACTGTCAAGCTCCTCATATGAAAAAACGTCGTTCAGGCTTTCAAGCGACACAATGTGGCGGACGGGGGCAAACTGTGGTTGCACACTTCCCCCGACACGCTGAGTTGGAGAATCCGGAGAGCTGTATTCGGGATATTTCTCTTCAAGTTCTATAAGGCGGCGCATAAGGGCATCATATTCAAAATCGGATATGGTGGGGGAACTTAAATCATAGTACGCCCTATTGTGCCGCTCTATTTCACTGCGCAGCTTATCTATTTCCTTTTGTATGTCCATAATCAGACCCCGTTTCTAAGGCTGGCTTAATGATAGGTATGTATCCGGCACCTTGCCGACAAGTACGGTTTCTGCAATCAGAACTTCGCTGACTACTTCGGTGGACTTCATTTCCCAAGGCAGAAGGACATCAATCTGTACTTTTACCTCAAGTATTATCTGGTGCTTTATCTGATTGATTCCCGCCGATGTAAGCTCATTTCTGAAGTCGGCATAAGAGCTGGTCAGCATTATAATCTTTACTGGAATTTTGGGCCCGCGACCGAGAAGAAGGTTTGAGCCGATCAGGTTGCCAAGAGGGATTTTTTCATCAAGCTGACCGCTGTTTGTTGCGGCAATGACTTCCTGAAGTATTTCAGAAGAAAGGGTGTTTATCCGCGCCATATTTGCGGAAATTGCGGTTATGTTGCCTTGATTGTCCTTTTGAAGATCTACAAAGTAATCGTATGTATATTGGCCTTCGCTCATTTTTTCGTTGATTTTGTCGTTAATAGTGGCGGTTATAAGGTCGGTGGCATCGGAAAGAGCCATTTCACCCGATACTTTTTTTAGGAAATTGCCCGAAAGGACGGCCGCAGTACACAAAGATATTATAACAAAAAAAGTGAATACCACCGCTTTTTTTTCAGAAGGATGCATAGGCGCTCTTCTTCTGGGCGCAAATGTACGCCTGATGGGCATACGTTTTCTTACAAACGGCATAAGTATACCCCCTTATGCCATTTATATGAAAAAAGCGGCTAAAATATGGCACGGTTTACATAATACTATTTGGTTCCAAGTATTTCATCTGCGGCAAGCATTACGCCGAGTTTTCCGGACTCATACGTCAGACCGCCCTGCATATATCCTATAAACGGAGGGCGTATAGGTCCGTCACATGAAAGTTCAATGGAAGCGCCCTGTATGAAAGTTCCCGCGGCCATGACCACCTCATCGTCATAACCGGGCATGGCCCACGGTACAGGTGTCACATAGGAATCAACCGGTGAGCCGTGCTGAATTCCCGCGCAGAATTTAAGCAGTTTATCCGCACTTCCGAATTCAATCATCTGAATAATGTCGCGCTGAGTTTCGTCAGATGAAGGGGAGGTTTTAAAACCGAGCTTTTCCATCATTCCGGCGCAAAAAGCGGCGGTTTTAAGTGCCTGCGCGACTGTGTGAGGAGCCATAAAAAAGCCCTGATATAAAAGGCGGTTTGCACCGAGTGTGCTTCCGCATTCTCCGCCTATGCCAGCGGTTGTCATACGTGTTGCGGCACGCTCTACAAGCTCTGCTTTTCCGGCAATATATCCCCCTGTAGGAGCAAGTCCGCCGCCGGGGTTTTTAATAAGAGAACCAGCGATTAGATCGGCCCCGACCTCTGTAGGTTCGCGGGTTTCCGTAAATTCGCCGTAGCAGTTGTCAACAAGTATAAAGGCACTGGCGTTGACTTCGCGGATGGTTTTTATTATCTTTTCTATATCGCTTATACTAAGAGCGCGCCTTAGACTGTAACCGCGTGAGCGCTGAATAATAACCGAAGCGACTCTTGAATCGGACGCCGCTTTTTTTATTCCGTCAATATCGGGATCGCCGTTTGGGAGAAGATCCACCTGCGAATAGTCTGTCCCGTAGAATTTCAGGGAGCCGTAGCCGTCACCGGCAATGCCGATTGTGCGCTGAAGCGTATCATAAGGGGCGCCGGTAACAGACAGGAGAGTAGATCCAGGACGGCAGACGGCAAACAGAGCCGACGCAATCGCATGAGTGCCGTTTACAAAACCGATACGAACAAGGGCGCTTTCCGCACCGAAAACACGCGCGTAGATTTTGTCAAGCGTGTCCCGCCCGAGATCATTGTAGCCGTAACCAGTGGTGCCTGAAAAACAAGATTCCGAAACGCGGAAATCATGGAAGGCAGACATTACTTTAAGAGTGCAAAATTCGGAATTTTTATCAATATGAGAGAAAACATCTTTCAAACTGGACTCGACTTCTCTGGCAAGTTCTGTTATTTTAGGGGAAATATTGTATAGACTCATTCAAAATTTATCCTTTTCTATTCTTCGGAAATTGCTTCAAGCAAAAGCGTGGCAAGCCGCGGCATGACTTCAAAATCGGATATTTTCGCAATGCTTGCGGGGGAATGAATATTTCGTACCGGAGCCGACAAGGCAACGGTTTCAGTACCGGTTCCGCTGCGCTGTATAACGCGGGCATCTGTTCCGCCAGCTATCACATTTTTTGTCTGCCACTTTATTCCGTTTTTTTCCGCAAGCTCAGCAGTCATTTTATAAAGCCTGCGGCTGTAGAGAGTGCCCTTGTCCATAAACGGAATTACTATGCCGCCGCCGAGAGAACATATGCGCTTTCCGTCGGGTACTCCGGGGATGTCTGAGGCGGTAGTGCCCTCAAGAACTATGGCAATATCCGGGGAAGTCCTGAATGCCGCTATCTGCGCCCCTCTCGTACCGACTTCTTCCTGCACCGTAAATGCAAATGTACAGTCGCATGGCAGATCGCTCTCAATAAGCTTTATCATGGCAGCGCATCCGATTCTGTCGTCAAGGGCCTTTGCTTTTAAGAAACCCTCGCCGAATTCAAGGACATTGTCCTCGAAAACTGCCGTATCGCCAAGGGATACAAGCTCCTTTGCCTCGTCTTTTGAAGCAACGCCTATGTCAATGTACATATCTTCACGCTTAGGGACGCTTTTTTCTTCTTCTTTATCGACAAGATGGTGGGGTTTTATGCCGATTACACCATGAACTCTGTCTTTGCCTATATATATACGTTTTCCCAGAACAACCCGCCTGTCCACCCCGCCGATAAAATCAAAACGGAGAAAACCATCATCGTCTATTCCAGTTATTATAAGACCTACCTCGTCCATATGCGCACATATAAGGATTTTTTTGGCGCAGCTTTTCTTGCCTTTTTTTTCGGCAATAAGATTTCCCATGGAGTCTGTGACAATCCTGTCCGAATATGGCATAATGCGCTCAAGAATATAATCGCGCACTTCATCCTCGTTTCCTGAAACTCCGCTTAAGTAGCAGAGGGTTTTGAGTGTGTCAAGCATTTAAGGGCCTCCCGCGCGCTGGCGCGCAAATAATTTGTTTTCAAGATAGTTTTGGAATAAAAACATCGGTAATTTGAACTGAAAATCAGAAATCAATACGATCCGTACCTATTTTCAAAGCAAATTCTGTTATAAGGCTGACAATTGCTTCTGCGTCGTTTAAGTCCATGGTTTCAACAGGTGAATGCATATATCTTATGGGCAGGGAAACCACACCGGTAATAATGCCTT
>JAAYWX010000480.1 GCA_012516225.1 Clostridiales bacterium | reverse complement strand
AGAAACTAAATTTGATAATGAAGCTGCGTTACATTATGGGAAGAATGATATTTGCCCAATTATGTCAATCGGGAGAAAATCTCCTGCGCTTTGCGTTAAAGGTTGTGCTTGGTACGATACGGAAACAAAAGAGTGTGCTATGTCGAGAATCAATGCTAATTTGAAATGGCTTCAAGACATTGCTAAATGAAAGTTATTTCATCCCGCGAATCCGCCCGATTGGCGTATTTTGCACGGTAAATGTCGAATTGTTCACAATTATTCCAGTCATATGGAGTATTCTGCTCACTTCGCTTACCGTGCATTTTTCTGCTTCAAGCAGTTTAGCAATTTTTTGTGCGATCTCTTCGGACTTGTCAATTTTGATTTTGTTCTCTATTTCATACGTCATATCTTTTCACCTGCCTTTCTTAAGCGCTCTGCTGATCAATACCGTACTTAATCGCCATTTCCTTGACGATAGCTACATAGATTTCGATTAGCTTTTTATCATCGGCAATGACATCAACCTTGTTGAGCTTGTCCCGCTTGGATGTGCACACGCCCTCATCGGCCATCCTGCGGCGCTTATTTGTAAGCCGGGTTTCCAAACTTACGCCGCCGCGCTGGTCAACCAGCTTATAAATTTCAGCTTGTACATCACGGAGATATTCGTTTCCACCCTGAGCACGGGCGATTTGTACAATCAGTTTCCGCGCATCTTCGCGCCATGAGCGGGTATCCAATGCAATAACATCACCGATATGATCGATACGCTTGTTGGTGTCGGCAAGAGCCTTTTCTTGTTGCTTTTGCGCAACTTCCAATTTGATAAGCAACCGTAGCTCAGGGGAGAGATTTGAGATATCTGTATCCAGTTCGATAAGCTTCTGGCGGATTGCACGACCTTCAGGTGTGCGCTGAATCATCGCGATGTGCTTCGCCATGTCGAGAGTGAGGATGTGTTCCAAACTTGGACGGCCACCTTGGGGTGTTTCACTTTTTTGTGAAAAACTTGAATAGTCCTGATTTTCTGCGAATCCGTATCCACACATGCGGTCAAACCATTGTGTGTAAGGAGTGTCAATTTTGAGCTTCTCATGAAGCTCCCTGCCAATGACAACTTTCTTTCCCGTGTCGGTGGTATAAACCGGGATAACGTCGCTGTTAAATACTGTAAGATTGTTCATTATGTACCTCCGTTCTGTTTTTTCTGGATAAGCTCGTCCAGCGCTTTTGAGAATTCCGCTTCTGCCCCATTCGGATTTCTGTGTCCGTTAAGCACCATACTTACGTATTCCGGTGTGTAACCAAGCTGCTCCGCAAGCTGCTTTTTAGAAATTCGATTTAGATGCAGTTTTGCAATCAGCTGGGCTGTCCAATTTGCTGGCATTAAAAAGTTCACCTTCTTGTATTTTTATTGTTGCATTTCTTAAACTTATGTGCTATTATCTAATTATCACGACAAGAACATAAACTCTGCTGACTGCCATCTAGCAGAGTTGGCACAATTAGTTTATGTACTGCAACCTTGTAACTCAAGTATAGTACATGAACATAAACTTGTCAACACTTTTTTGTTATGTTCTCAAACTTTTTTAACGCATAAAAAAGGAGACAATGTTATGTTTTATGATGTGGTTGCCAACCTTTGCGAAGAACGTGGAATTAAACCGAGCAAGGCTGCGGAAGAATGCGGCATCAATAAATCAAACGTCAGTAATTGGAAAAATAATGGTTATGTTCCACGCAGTGATGCGCTGAACAAAATAGCTGATTATTTTGGTGTCACTGTCGATTATCTACTCGGT
>JAAYWX010000479.1 GCA_012516225.1 Clostridiales bacterium | reverse complement strand
TCTTGAGTCTTCTTCAAGAATACTGGAAGCCGATATTGAGGGGGCAGAACATTATCCGACGGCAATAAAGGTGCAGCAGGTTTTGCAGAAATACAAAGAATTGCAGGACATCATTGCTATTCTCGGAATGGAAGAGCTTTCCGAAGAAGATAAACAAATGGTTTTCAGGGCAAGAAAAATACAAAAATACTTATCGCAACCGTTCCATGTGGCCGAGGTGTTTACCGGTGTCCACGGCCAGTATGTTCCTTTGGCAAAAACGATTCAAGGCTTTCAGGCGATTCTGAATGGGGATATGGATGATTACCCCGAATGGGCGTTTTTCAATGTGGGATCCATTGAGGATGTCGTTGAAAAAGCAAAACAGGGTGGCGTTAAAGATGACTGAGGTGAGAAATTGGATACCTTTTCATTGAAAATCATTGCGATCAACAAGGTGTTTTACGAGGGAAATGCAAAGCAGTTAATCTTTACTGCCGCGGACGGATTGGTGGGCATATTGGCGCACCACGAAAATGCGGTCATTGCCGTCAATGTTGGGGAAGTGAAAATTCAAACGGCGGAGGATCAGTGGATTACCGCCCTGTCCGGTACGGGGCATATCCAGATCGATCACAATTGTGCGGTTATGATCGTGGATACCGTGGAATATCCGGAGGAAATTGATGAACAGCGGGCGCTGGAGGCAAAAGCACGCGCGGAAGAGGAACTTCGGCAGGAACAAAGCCTTTACGAATATGCGATATCGCGGGCTTGTTTAATCCGGGCGATTGAACGGCTGAAAATGAAAAAGAAATATTCTTAAGGGCTTTATAAGGCGGCCTCCAATCCGTAAATCCGGTTGGAGGCCCTTCCTTTTGAGCGGAAACTGCGGTTCCGGATTGATAATCTTTATCAATTCAATTATACTAGTAAAGGAAAGGCATAAAAAAAATAAAGTGAGGTCTTGGTATGCCCAATGACAATCGGATAGCCGTACTGATCGACGCGGATAATGTTTCGGAAAAGTATATCAAGTTTATTTTGGATGAGGTATCGAACGACGGCGTAGCGACATACAAACGGATTTATGGCGATTGGACGAAGCCTGCGCTTAGTACATGGAAAAACATATTGCTGGAATATTCCATCACGCCGATTCAGCAATACAGCTATACAACCGGGAAAAATGCAACGGATTCCGCTATGATTATCGATGCAATGGATATTTTGTATTCCGGAAACGTAGAGGGTTTCTGCATTGTCTCAAGTGACAGCGATTTCACCCGCCTCGCTGTCCGCCTGCGCGAATCCGGCATGTATGTTGTTGGAATGGGAGAAAAGAAAACCCCGCAGGCTTTTATTTCCGCCTGCAATAAATTTCGCTATTTAGAGGTTCTTGCGCAGACAACCGCGCCGGGTGAAGAAACGCAAACCGGGGAAGAAGAAGCCGTAACAGTAGAAACAACCCCGCTTAAGGTTATTAAAAATACCGTTCAGACCATTGTCCAGGAAATATCGGATGATGATGGACGAGCCTTCGTGGGTGAAATCGGAAACATGCTGTTGCGCCGTTACCCGGACTTTGACGTCCGCAATAATGGATTTAAAAAGCTTACTCCGCTCCTTCAGTCCTTTAAAATATTTGATATCTATTCAGAAAAAAACAGCGATGGGTATAACCGTCTTGTATATGTAAAAGAGAAAAATCCTTCGTCTCAAAACAATAATAAAAAATC
>JAAYWX010000467.1 GCA_012516225.1 Clostridiales bacterium | reverse complement strand
GAATATATGGATTTCATAATATAAAAAATGAGCCATTAGTTGGAGTCCTCACAAGAGGTGAGAAACCTTATGATAGGCAAATAGAAGATAAATCTAAATCCATTCTTCAAGGGCTAGGAGCAAATGAAGTCATGACTTATTCATTCATAAGTCCTAAAGCCTATTATAAAATGAATTTGAAAGAAGATAGTGCGAAAAGACAATGTGTACAAATAATCAATCCTCTTGGTGAGGATTATAGTGTTATGAGGACTACTCTCATGCCAAATATGATGGAACTATTGTCTATAAATTATAATTATGGTGTGGAAAGAGCTTTTGCTTTTGAAATTGGGAATATTTTCATACCTAGAGAAATTCCTGTGAAGACTTTGCCTATAGAGAGGAAAACACTATGCATAGGAATGTATGGAGAAGCTGATTATTTCTATTTAAAAGGCGTAGTTGAAACATTTCTAGAGAGATTAGGAATAGTTAAATGTAATTATTTAAGGGAAGAAAATCACCCTACATTCCATCCTGGAAGAACAGCGAATATTATATATGAAAACAAAGTATTAGGAGTTATGGGTGAAGTGCATCCTGATGTGTTAGAAAATTATGATATAGATGAACGAGTTTATATTGCAGAATTGGATTTTGAGGGTATAGTTGAAATTGCTGATTTAGACAAGAAATATAAGCCATTGCCTAAATATCCTGCTATTGTTAGAGATTTAGCTATTGTATTAGATGAAGATATTATGTTTAGAGATGTCGAAGGAGTGATTTGGTCAAAAGGCGAGGGGCTTATAGAGAAAGTTGAATTGTTTGATGTATATACAGGAGAACAAATACCAAAAGGTAAGAAGAGTGTAGCATTTTCAATTACCTATAGATCTCATGAAAGAACTCTAAAAGATGAGGAAGTTTCACAAATTCATCAAAATATAGTTCATGAAATAGAGGAGACTTTTAAAGCCAATCTTAGAAGTTAAACTTTAAAATTAAAGGGGTAGATAAAATCTACTCCTTTAATTTAGTGAAAAATGAAGGAAAAAGAAGATTTAGGTAGAATAGATATATATGAATTAAATTAAGGGAGAGGGTAAGTTATGACAGAAAAGAAAAAAGTAAATGTAAATATAAATGGTCGTAACTTTACGGTTGTAGGTAATGAGACAGAACAATACGTTAAAGGTATTGCTGCTTTTGTAGATGAAAAGATAAAGAATGTAGTTTCCAACAATGATAGATTGAATGATTCTATGGCATCGATTCTTGCTGCATTTAATATAGCAGATGAATATTATAAGACTTATGTTGAGCTAGAAAAACTAAAAAAAGAAGTGAAGGAACCTTTAGAGCAATATGAAAAATTTTCAGAAGACTTAAATGTGGCAAATAAAAAAATTGATGAACTAGAAAAAGAATGTAGTATATATAAAAACGAGTTGTTGGAATCTAAAAGAGCTCACGAAAGTACAGATAAATTGATAAAAAAATATAAGCAAGCTTTAGATCTCAAAGAAGAAGAACTAAAAGAAAATGAGAGGACAATAAAAGAATTGCAAGATAAATTGTTTCAAAGCCAAATTGCATTGGTTGAAACAAAAAAAGAATTAGAAGAACTTATGAGAGAATTTGACAATGATAAAAAAGTTTTTGATGGGGAAGAAGGTTAAATCTAGTGGTAAAAAATAATAGTTATGTGGAATTGTTATCTCCTGTAGGTAATATTGAAGCATTATATGCTGCTATTCAGAATGGTGCAGATGCAGTTTATTTAGGAGGAAAGCTTTTTAATGCAAGGCAATATGCATCTAATTTTGATATGGAAGATTTAAAAATTGCAGTTGAATATGCACATTTGAGGGGAGTAAAAGTTTATGTCACTGTAAATATTTTGTTTAGTGATAAAGAAATTGAAAAAGCGGTAGATTATATAAAATATCTATACGAGATAGATG
>JAAYWX010000012.1 GCA_012516225.1 Clostridiales bacterium | reverse complement strand
TAGTCGATTCAGCCCAAGGACCGGAAATATCGCGGAAATCTTCCGCTTCCTGCACTGCAAAAGCTGATCCCGAAAAAACAAACAAAAATAGTATAAGTGCTGTGAGAACAATCTTTTCTAATTTCATTTTTACGCTCCGGTGAATCAATAAATCTTTACATTTTCTATTTAATAGTATTATAATAGCATTCCGCAAGTCAACAACAAAACTGTATCATTTGCAAATCGTTTTTCCGCAAAGTAAGGAGGGGTCTTGCTTTGAAACGGAATTATCAGCGTGAAACTGACAATGTTATAAAATCGCTGGGGGAAGAGCGCAAAAAGCTACTTCTCCAGTGCTGCTGCGGCCCGTGCAGCAGCTATGTACTCGAGTACCTTACTAAATATTTTGATGTTTCAGTACTTTTTTATAACCCAAACATACAACCGGAGGAAGAATACTCAAAGCGCCTTTTCTGGATGCGGGAAGTGCTGAAAAGGTATCCGGAAACCGTTAAACTTATTGAATGCGAATATGACGGTAATGCGTTCGGTTTTATTTCAAAGGGATTGGAAAAGGAACCGGAAGGCGGAAAAAGATGTACAGAGTGCTTCAGGCTGCGGCTTAGGGAAACTGCACGCCGTGCCGCTGAAGAAAATTTCGATTTTTTCTGTACGACATTATCGGTCAGTCCGCATAAAGACGAAAAACGCCTGAATGACATTGGTTTTGAATTGGAAAAAGAATTTGGTGTAAGGTGGCTGCCGTCCGATTTTAAAAAACGTGAGGGCTATAAGCGCTCTATACAGCTTTCGCACGAGTACGGGCTGTACCGCCAGAATTATTGCGGCTGTCTTTTCAGCCTTGCAGAATCGGAACAGAGAACAAACGGGAAAGCCGTAAATACGTAAAATAAAAGCAAAGAAGGAAGGTTAGAAAGAATATGAATACAAGCTTGAGAAAACTTACCGCTGCCGCTGCTGTAGGCGCGCTGTATGCAGTACTTACAATGGTGCTGGCACCGATAAGCTATGCTCCGCTGCCTGTTTTTCCTATTGAATTTCGAATTTCCGAAGTTCTCTGCATTCTCCCGTTCTTTTTTCCTGCTTCAACAGTGGGGATATTTATCGGATGCCTTATAGCAAACATACTCAGTCCTTTTGGAATAATAGACGTAATATTCGGATCGCTTGCATCGCTTCTTGCGGGGCTTTGTACGGTGGCAATCGGTAAAAAAGCAAGGAGAACCGGGGAAACCGGATTGGGATCGTGCGCGACTGCCTGCTTTATGCCGGTTTTGTTCAACGCTCCCATTATTGGAGCCGTAATAGCATACTCTTCTACTGAATATGCGTTTTGGAAAGGGTTTGCAATATACGCCGCACAGGTTGGCATCGGAGAGGCCGGAGTCATGTTCGTTCTCGCCTTGCCTCTTATGAGAATTGTGCTGAAAAACAAGGCTTTGACGGAGTTTTTCGACAAGCTAAACTGATAGGGAAAATATGGCATGATAAAAAGGCAACCGCAAATTCTTGTTGACAGTATATTAACTAATACTGTATAATAACTTAGTTTTCTGACCGGGTCAAAGTGCTTTTAATGATATGATCGTGGTCGGGGCAACATTATTTTTGTCAACTGCTGCGGCATGTCTGCTGAAAATATGTTTCTTTTGTTTTCCGAACAGAGCAGGCGGCCGTTGTTGAGTACCATATTACGAAAGGAAGGTGTACGAGCGTGGTTCGTACGTATCAGCCCAAAAAACGTCATCGTAAAAAAGAACATGGTTTCCGCAAGAGAATGGCTACAAGAAACGGCCGCAAAGTGCTTGCCCGCCGCAGAGCAAAGGGCAGAGCCAGACTCACACATTAACTGTGATTAAGTCAGACAGCGTTTTTTCGGCAATCGGCTTTAAAAGAGCGGCTTTCCCCGCGTAGTAATACCGTTTTTTTAGGGCGGATTTATCCGCCCTTTAGGTGTTTGCCCATTTATATTGCAGCAAGAGAGTGGTGCAGCTTGGAATTTTCCGTTTCACTTAAGAAGAATCATGAGTTCCGCCGCCTTTATGAAAAGGGCAGGAGCGCTACAACTCCGCTTCTTGTTGTCTACTTTCGCCGTACAAACAGGGAATATAATCAGGTCGGGATAACGGTTGGCACTAAAATTGGAAATGCGGTCTGCCGCAACCGTATCCGCAGACAGATAAGGGAAATTTACCGCCTTAACGAATCAAAGCTGCAGAAAGGCCTGGACATAGTTATAGTTGCCCGCATGAGGAGCCGCTATGTAAGCTATGCTGAACTGGAAAAGGCCTATTTATTCGCATGTTCCCGTCTGGGAATACTGTCCGGAATGCCGGAAAACGGTGAAAAGCAATGAAAAATTTCTTGATTTTTCTAGTAAAGTTTTATCAAAGGAATATTTCTCCGCTTAAAACGCCGTGCTGCAGATTTGTTCCCACATGTTCGCAGTACGCATTGGAGGCAATTGAGAAATATGGGGCTGCCAAAGGCTCATGGCTCGCCGTTAAGCGCATCTCAAAATGTCACCCGTTTCACAGGGGTGAACACGACTTCTACGATCCGGTTCCGTAATCGGATAATCGGAATTACTTGATAGGAGAACCCCTATGTCATTTACCGATATTATTATTTATCCTTTTTCACTGCTGTTGCTTTGGCTTTATAGTCTGACATTGAACTACGGCCTTGCGATTATTCTTTTTGCCGTGGTTATCAAGATTATTCTGCTTCCTTTTCAGATGAAAAGCAAGCGCAGCATGATGCGTACAACACGCCTCACCCCTATATTGAAAGAGCTTGAGAAGAAGTATGAGGGCAATAAGCAAAAGTATCAAGAGGAAGTCGCGAGGCTTTACAGGGAAGAAAAAATCAATCCGATGTCGGGTTGCCTTTGGTCTTTGATCCCTATCCCTATCTTGTTTATGCTGTATCGAGTTATTCGCCTGCCGCTTACTTCTCTTATGCACCTTTCGGCGGAGCAAGTCCAAACAATTACGGACAGACTTGTAAGTATGGGCGATTATACCATACCTCAGAAAGCGGACGCTTACCACGAGATTGTGCTTGCAAATCTTGTCCACAAGAATTTTGACGCGTTTAAAGATATTTCAACCAAACTTGTTGACCTTGATTTTGGCTTTCTCGGGCTGAATCTCGGATCCCGTCCGCAGTGGAACTTTTTCGTAAATGTTGATTGGAGCAACTCGGCAAGCTGGGGGCCCGCGCTGGGGCTGTTCATGATACCCGTTATTTCGGGATTTCTTGCTTACTTTTCAATGAAGATAAGCAACGCAACAAGCCAGCAGACGGAGCAGCAG
>JAAYWX010000125.1 GCA_012516225.1 Clostridiales bacterium | reverse complement strand
GCTCAAGGAAAATCCCAGAGAAGGAATCAGTGTTGAATCGATGACAAACGATGAGATGGTTTCTTTTATACGCGAAAATAATATAGCCTGCCCGGGCTGCGGCAAATCTGACTTTACAGATATACGCAAATTTAACCTTATGTGTAAAACCCATCAGGGAGTAAAGGAAGACAGCTCCACAGAGGTTTATCTGCGTCCTGAAACCGCCCAGGGCATATTTGTAAATTTTAAAAATATCCAGAGGACTACTCGCCGCAAAATTCCGTTCGGGGTCTGCCAAATCGGCAAGAGCTTCCGGAATGAAATCACTCCCGGTAACTTTATTTTCCGTATACGCGAGTTTGAGCAGATGGAGCTTGAATTTTTCTGCGAACCAGGAACAGACCTTGAATGGTTCAACTATTGGCGCACATACTGCCATGAGTGGCTTCTCAGCCTTGGAATGAAGGACGAAAACCTCCGTTTGCGCGACCATTCAAAAGAGGAGCTTTGTTTCTATTCAAAGGCTACAACAGACTTTGAATATCTTTTCCCGTTCGGTTGGGGAGAGCTTTGGGGAGTTGCGGACCGTACCGATTACGACCTTACCCAGCACCAGAATACATCCGGACAGGACATGGATTATTTTGACCAAGAGAAGAACTGTCATTATATTCCCTATGTCGTTGAGCCTTCCCTCGGAGCGGATCGTGTAACACTCGCCTTCCTTGTTGACGCTTATGATGAAGAAGTTGTCGATGCCGCGACCGGAGATACACGCGTTGTGCTTCATCTTCACCCTGCACTTGCTCCGATTAAGTGTGCTGTTCTGCCGCTCTCAAAGAAGCTTGGAGAACCTGCAGAGGCACTTTTCCACTCCCTGCAGAAATACTTTATGGTCGAATATGACGAGTCCGGCTCAATTGGCAAGCGTTACCGCCGTCAGGACGAGATCGGTACGCCTTTCTGTGTGACCTATGATTTTGATAGTGAAAATGATGGATGTGTGACAGTCCGCGAAAGAGATTCAATGACACAGGAGCGGGTTAAAATTGAAGAGCTTGCCGAGTATATAAGCAAGCGCCTTGAATTCTGATTGTCCGGCTTATTCAGCGCCGCTTTTTGCGGCGCTGAATACTGCCTTTTGCACTTCTTGCTTGATAAAGGCAGAGACGTTCGTTATCGTATATCATTGATATTTAAAATTTGCAGAAAGGCTGATTCTGCCTTGCCGGTTATCCTATATTAAAAGAACTGTTTTGCATACAGGAGGTCTTTATATGAAAGACGGGTTTATAAAAGTTGCCGCCGGAACGCCGGAAATTCGCGTTGCGGACTGCGAATACAATAAAAATTCGGTCCTGAGCCTTGTAAAATCGGCGGAATCAGAGGGAGCAAAAGTTCTTGTCATGCCTGAACTGTGCCTTACGGGCTATACCTGCGGCGATCTTTTTATGCAGACAGCCCTTATAAGGGAGGCAGAAACGGCGCTTTCCCAGATACTTATTTCCACAACGGAAACGGACATGATTTTTGCCGTAGGATTGCCGGTTTTCCAAAACGGAAAATTGTATAACTGCGCCGCGGTATGCTGCAAAGGACAGCTTCTGGGGCTTGTACCCAAGCTTAATCTGCCAAACTACGGGGAGTTTTATGAAAAGCGCTGGTTTGTCGAGGGAGAAAAGGAGCCCAAAATAATTTTTTATGCCGGACGAGAAACTTATTTCGGAAGCTGCCTTTTGTTTAAATGCAGGAGCTTACCCAATCTCTGCATTGGCGTTGAAATATGCGAGGACCTATGGGCAGTTATGCCTCCATCGTCAGATCTTGCTCAGGCGGGGGCAAATGTGATACTTAACCTTTCGGCAAGCGACGAGATAGCTTCAAAGGATTCATACAGGCGTAGCTTGGTAACCGGACAGTCCGGCCGGCTCGTTTGCGGCTATATTTATGCCGATGCCGGAGACGGGGAAAGCACTACAGACATGGTGTTCGCCGGTCACGACATTATTTCGGAGAACGGCGCAATACTTTCCGAACGCAGGTTTGGAACATGTCTGTGCATTTCTTAAATCGATGTGGATTATCTGACTTATGAGCGGATGAGAATAGGGACTTTCCATTATCTGAAAGACAGCCGTTATGTAAGCGTGGGATTTTCACTCCGCGTCAAGTCTGCGGAGCTGACAAGAAATATTTCGCCCCTGCCCTTTGTTCCTCAGGATCCGAACGAAAGAAGGAACCGCTGCGAAGAAATTTTCCGTATAGCCGCTCTCGGACTTAAAAAGCGGATAGAGCACACCGGCGCAAAAAAACTTGTAATAGGAATTTCCGGTGGACTTGATTCGACACTTGCAATGCTGATTTCGGCAAGAGCCACCGATATGCTGAATATGCCGCGGGACAGTAT
>JAAYWX010000124.1 GCA_012516225.1 Clostridiales bacterium | reverse complement strand
CCTTATTGATATGGGTCTTAGCCAGAAACAGGCGGTGGCGATTCTCTATTCAATAAGCGGAATACTGGGACTTGCCGCAGTTATAATTACCACAAGCGGAGAAATAAAGGCGCTTATCCTTATCCTCGGCTTCTGCCTCTGCGCATTTCTTTGGGCCTTTGTATATGGTAAACTTCACAAATCTGAAATTACTCCTGAAACAGCCATAAAAGGCATAGCTGCCGCAGGCAGCGAGATTTCTACCGAATTTATGGATATTCCGGCAAACAAGAAAACACTTAAGGCAAATGAAAGCTTGGAGGGTAAAAATAATGCCGATTAAAGTTTTGTCTGTTTTCGGCACAAGACCGGAAGCAATAAAAATGGCCCCCCTTGTTCTGGAACTGGCAAATCGTCCCGAATTTGACAGTCTTGTCTGCATCACAGCCCAGCACCGTCAAATGCTTGATGGCGTTCTCGCCTGTTTCGGCATTACGCCCGATTACGACCTTGACATTATGCAGGAAGGGCAAACTTTGACTGATATAACATCTCTTGTTTTAAACAGACTTAATGATGTTCTCCGCGAAGTGCACCCCGACATAGTTCTTGTCCACGGCGATACCACAACCGCATTTGCAAGCGCCCTTTGCGCATTTTATTTGCAAATACCTGTCGGCCATGTTGAAGCTGGACTTCGTACTTTTGACCGCTATTCGCCCTTTCCGGAAGAAATGAACCGCTGTCTGATCGGCAGGCTTGCAACCTGCCACTTCGCACCTACCGTGCATAATGCTGAAAATCTTAAGGCTGAAAATATAGCAGGAGATATCTTTGTAACGGGCAATACTGTAATAGACGCGATGAAGTATACAGTGGGAGACGGTTCTTTTTCAACTCCCGCACTTAAAAATCTTAACTTTAATGAACGTAGGGTAATAACTCTGACCTGCCACCGCCGCGAAAATTACGGAGAACCAATGGAAAATATTTTTCGCGCGGTGCGCCGCATTGCTGACAAATTTAATGACGTTTCCTTTGTCTATCCCGTTCACCTCAGCCCTTATGTCCGTGAAACCGCAAAGACATTCCTTGGAGATACAGCCAATGTTATTCTGACCAAACCTCTTGATGCCATGGAAATGCACCGTCTTATGTCAAAAAGCTATTTTGTCATGACGGATAGCGGAGGCCTTCAGGAGGAAGCTCCCGCCCTCGGCAAGCCTGTCCTCGTTCTCCGGCGTGAAACCGAACGTCCCGAAGCGGTTGAGGCCGGAACCGTTGCACTCGCCGGAGTTGATGAAAACCGCATATTCGATCTGACTTGCAAACTTCTTACTGACAGTGTAATGTATAACAAGATGGCAAAGGCCGTAAATCCATATGGCGACGGAAACGCCTGCAGAAGAATAGCCGATGCCCTCCTTTTCAGTTTTGGCAAAAGCTCCTGCCGTCCGGAGGATTTTCACCCATGAAAAAACGGTTGATTTACGGCTTTGCCGCAGCAGTCGTCATACTGGTCGCCGCTGTAATTATAAAACTTTGCACACCCTCCGGTACCTCACATAATATAAATCTTCCCTCCCCCGTAGGAGAGGATAGCAGCGGCTTGGAAAACAGCGGAATAAAGCGGGTGGAAGTAACTGCCGATACTGTTCAGTCCGCCCTTCAGACTTTGAAGCGCGCGGAGAATTTTTCGCGCACATATAAAATAAAGGACTATTGGGACAGCGGTGAAAGCGAATCCACCTTAAATATGTGGCAAAAAGGCGAAAATATACGAATTAGCATTTCCCAGAAAAACACAGTTAAAAATATTTTGATAAGAGGAAACGACCTGTATATCTGGTACAGCGGTTCTTCCGACGTATTTTCTGCAAAGCTGACAGAAAGCAGTGCCGCCGCTGAAGCCGACAGATTTTCAAGGCTTGTCACTTATGAGGAAATTTTAAATATCCCGCGTGAAAACATTCTCAGCGCGGGCTATGCGGAGCAAGCCGGACAGCCTTGCATCTTTGCTGAATATAAGAGCGGAGACCTTGGTTATGTAAACCAAATATATGTTTCGGTCGATTCCGGACTCCTTGTGTCATTAAACAGATATGACGGAAACAAGCTGATTTATTCAATGGTCTCTGTCTCTACAGAACTGTCCACACCTTCTGAAGATGTTTTTGAAATTCCGTCTACAGGAAAAGCATAGCTCCTGCCATAAGCAAAAATTCTATATCCCCGCTTTCCCGGTAAAGCAAATAGAATATAGCAATGAGTATAAGATCTTCGAGTTCAAGGGATGACAGGTTAAACTTTGAAAAAATGCTGCCAAGACCACCGGAGCCTCCGAGACCTCCAAAAATCCCCTGCGGAGCCGGTGGTCTTCTTCGGTTCCCGCTGCCCGCTCCACCTGGGGGCGGCGGTGATGGCATAGCTGTCTGAGGTTCGGGTACCCGCTCCATCCTTCCGGTATTGGCGTTATATCTGTTCATACCCTATCCTCCTTTTCTCAGCAGCGCGGCGGCTCCGGCAAAGCGCATTACCTTTGCGAACATCATTGCTCTGTCCACTTT